>DASPIL010000042.1 GCA_035629175.1 Verrucomicrobiia bacterium
ACCGAGAGCCTGCCGCAGATTTTCGCCAAGGAGCTGGGGGAACTGCTGACGATCGCTGCGCGTGATGTGCAGCTGGAGATCATCTGCCCCCGCGGCGTCAAACCGCTGGGATTCATCGGACGCACTGAGACGTTCGAGAACCAGCGGTCCGTTGTGAAGCTGAGCCACCTCACGAGCGGCCAGACGCGGACACTCTTCCTGCGCTGCCGCGTGGTCGAAGAAACCCCCGAGATCGCCCAGGTCAACGTGGCCTATGCGGATGAAATCGAAGGCGGATCTCAAAACTCGCAGGCAACGCTGCGCGTGCGCTTCACTGAAGATCGCGAGGTGGCGAGCCGCTCTGTGAACAAGGCCGTGATTGCCGAAAAGGAACTGTTCTACACCGGCGTTCTGAAAGATGAAGCCCTTGCAGATGCGGATGCAGGCAACCTGGCGGCGGCCGCAAGCAAACTGAAGAAGCAGTCGATCATTCTGCAGAACAACGTGCAATACGCCCCCGCGCCGGCGCAGGCCGCGATGGAACGCGAACTCAAGAATCTGGAGGACCGCAGCCAGCAACTCGAATCCGGCCGCTACGATGCGCCCACCCGCAAAGCGTTATCGTCCGAATCGTTCTCCACGCGCAACTCGAAATGAGATCCGCCGCGCCGTAGCGCAGATGTCCAAACCTGCTGTGTCGCCGCGTCCAGGCCTGGCTGGCTATCACCGCCTGGCGGGTTGGATACCGCGATACAGCAGACTGAAACTTCTGCAGCTACGGGTTTGCCTTCTGCGCAGCGCCACGCTTGCCCCGCCCATGCGCCTTGCAAATCCTGAACCTTCCTTGAATGCTGCTCCGATGCGGAAAGTCGCGGTTCTGTTCGTGCTCGCGGTATTCATTCCCAGCCTCGTGCTGGCATGGCTCGCATTGCGCTCGCTCCGTGACCAGCAGATCGTCATTGAACGCCAGCAGTCAGTACTCTACCAGGGCGTGACTGATCGAGCGGCAAAACGCGTGCAGGACCTGATGGCGCAACACCAACAGGATTTCAGCCGAAGGATCGAGGCGATGCTCGCGCGAAATTCCGCCCGCGAGATCGCCGCCTCGTTTGATGAACGCCTGAAAACAAACTGGCCGCCTGCCAAGGTCGGATTTGTGGTGACGACGGGCGGCGACATTCTTTCGCCCGGAACCAACAGCCGCAAGGATGCGCAACTGTTCCGCGAGTTGAACGAATCATTCCTGGAGAACCGGGAACCGGCTGAGGTGTACGTTAACAATTCCCTTTCTGATCAGCCCCTCGCCCAGAACACCAGCTCGGCTGGCATCCAGAGTTCCGAACGCACCCAACTCGCCGCTCCCCGCCAGACCGCATCCCGCGCCGCGCCGCCGCCTTCGTCCTCTCAAAACATGGTGCAACTGAAGTCGGCGCCAACTCGCGCCATACAGCCGCAGAAAAAACTCGAGCCGCTTCGGAAGGAACAACCCTTGCAGGATGCCATGCACGAGCAGGAACTCTCGAAAATCGCCCCGGCCGAAGCCGAATTCAAGCAGCTGATCGGCAACGCCAGCCAGGGCACGCTCGCGCGCTTCGTCGACAATCAACTCAGCATCCTGTTCTGGTATCGCCCGGCCGAACAGCCCCGCTACATCTTCGGAGCGCAACTGGATCTCGCTTCCCTCGTTCATGAACTCGCGCCGATCGTGGCGGCAGTGGATCGCCAGCTCCGCACAGAATTATGCATTGCCTTGCTCAATGACGCTGCCAAGCCCGTGGCTCTTTCAGACAAATCGTTCCAGGGCGATTGGAAACGTCCGTTTGTGGCGACTGAGATAGGCGAAACGCTGCCGCATTGGGAGGTGGCGGCTTACCTCTTGAATCCTGGCCAGCTTACGGCGTCTGCGCGAACCGTTCGATTCACCGTCAGCCTGCTGGTCGCGTTGCTGATCGTTGCAATTGGAACTGGCAGCTGGTTGATCGTTCGTGATCTCAACCGGCACCTGCAGCTCGCGCGTCAAAAAACAGATTTTGTCAGCAACGTGTCGCACGAGCTCAAGACGCCGCTCACCGCCATTCGCATGTTTTCGGAAATGCTCGCGGAAGGCCGGGTGACGGATCCAGGGAGGCAGCGCTCCTACTTGAACATCATCACGGCGGAAACGTCGCGCCTCACCCGCCTCATCAACAACGTCCTCGATTTCTCGCGCATGGATCGAGGCGAGAAGAAATATGATTTTCGAGATTGTGATCTCAACCAACTGGTCCGCGAGACCACGGAGTCGTATCGACCGCACCTGGAAAACCATCAATTCACGTTAAACACCGAGTTCGAGGCAGATGCGATCAAGATCCATGCGGATTGCGATGCCATTTCCCAAGTGATCCTCAACTTGCTTTCCAACGCGGAAAAATATTCGGGTGAGCAGAAGGATGTATGCGTAACGGTCTCGCATTCGAAGGGCTCCCCACCCTTTGCTGAAGTGCGGATAGCAGATCGCGGCCTCGGCGT
This sequence comes from Verrucomicrobiia bacterium, assembly GCA_035629175.1. Classification (NCBI taxonomy): domain Bacteria; kingdom Pseudomonadati; phylum Verrucomicrobiota; class Verrucomicrobiia; species Verrucomicrobiia bacterium. The sequence continues at coordinate 2,491 of DASPIL010000042.1, forward strand.
TCCCGCTGGCGCCGAGGAGCGCATCTTCGAACAATTTTATCGCGCCCATGATTCCCTCAGCAGCGGCATCCAGGGATCCGGACTGGGACTCACGCTCGCGCGGCAGATCGCCCGGGCACACGGGGGCGATGTTACCTGCGAGCGGCGCGAAGGCGGCGGCAGTGTGTTCTGCCTGAGGCTTCCTTGGAGCGCAGACACAAGCCGCCAGCGCGCAACTCTGAATTCGCATTATGAAAACGAGAATCCTGGTGGTTGAGGATGATCCGCACATTCTGCTCGGACTCGAGGAGTTGCTGCGCACCGAAGGATTCGAAGTCGCTTCCTGCGCGCGCGGCGATCAGGCCCTAGCCGCGGTGGAACAGCATCGGCCCGGTTTGATTCTTCTCGACGTCATGCTGCCGGGCGCGAGCGGTTATGACATTTGCAAGCGGCTGCGCGCCAGGAATGTCGCCACGCCCATCCTGATGCTGACGGCTAAAGGCCAGGAGATCGACAAGGTGGTCGGACTGGAACTCGGGGCCGATGATTACGTGACGAAACCCTTTGGCGTTCGCGAACTGCTGGCCCGAATTCATGCCTTGCTGCGGCGAGCCTCTCCCGCCGTCGCCGAAAACGAAAACGGAAGCGAGGTGTTCTGGATTGGTGATGCAGAGGTGAACGCCCGCACGTTTCAACTGCGGCGCAACGGCGTGGTCGAGGAATTGACCGCGCGCGAACTCAAGCTGCTGCAACTGTTTCAGGCGCGAAAAGGCGAGGTGCTATCGCGCGATGAGCTGCTGAATCAGGTCTGGGGGGTGAATTATTATGGAACGACGCGGACACTCGACCAGGTGATTGTGCAGCTGCGGCGCAAGCTCGGCGACCAGGGAAGCGAACCCAGACATTTGCTCACGGTTCACGGAGTTGGATATCGGTTGCGCGGTTGACGGCGGATCTTCACCGCGGCAACAAGGGCACATCACATGACGGCAGCGAACTCAGCGGCTGTCGACGATTTCGTTGCAGGCTTTCAGTTCCACCCAGAAGCGGCTGCCCTTTCCAGGCTCGGATTCGACCCCGACTTTACCACCCATTCTTTCCGTGACCTTGCGAACGAGCGCCAGCCCAATTCCATTGCCCTCGTATTGACGGCTCCCGCGCTGGAACATGCCGAACATGCGCGGCGCCAACTCCCGCGGAATCCCAATTCCATTATCCTCAAACCAGATACGCGCCACGCCATCCAGGTATTCACCGCGCACTCTCACGTGCGGTTGCTGGCGCTGTTCCACGAACTTCACCGCGTTGTTCAAGAGGTTCGAGAAGCACTGCGTCAATCCTGCTTCATTTGCAAACACCGTCGGCAAATCGTCCGCGACTTCGATGCGCGCGCCGGGCGGCTGAAACTCCGGGTACGATTCGATCATTCCCTTGAGGAGCTTTCGCGTGTCGACGGGTCGCAAGGGCAGTTCCTGCCGCACGCTTCGGCTGTAGCTGAGGGCGTCCGTGATCAGGCGATCCATGCGCCCCGCGGCGGTGATGATGCGATTGAGAAAATCCCGGCGCGACGCTTCATCCAGCTGGTTCGCCACGAGCAGCTCGCAAAAGCCCTGCATCGCCCGCAACGGCGCGCGCATGTCGTGCGTGATGCTGTAGGAAAAATGTTCCAGTTCATCCACCATCTCGCGCAATTGCGCCGTCCGGTCTTCAACCAGCCTTTCTAGATTATTGTTTGTTTCCGCCAGGGCTTCGTGCAGGCGGCGCACCTCGAGAATGAGCGAGCATTGCGCGGCAACCCATTCGATGATGCGGAAATCCGCGGTCGTCCAGAGGCGGGGACGGTTTGAATACACTTCCACGGCGCCAACGGGTTCGTCATCCAGCCGAACAGGCGATGACAATACGGATCGAAACGGAAACGAACCATCGGACGCGAGAACCGCAAGATCGCGGCGCGCATCGAGATCCTCGACGAAGGCCGTGCGATTTTGCCGCATGACAATCCCGGCAAAGGAACCGTTCAGCGGGAGCAGCCGTTGCGAACGCCCAATGCTGCCGATGGATGCCGTCACTGCGACCTGCTCGTCCAAAGCTTGCACCACGGCAGCGGCGCTCCCCGAGCCGCCGAGCAGTTCGAGCGCGCAGCGGCAGATATCTTGAAGCACGGAATCATCGGAAGTGGTGACCCGCAGGGATTGCAACAGCGTCTGCAGCATTTTTTCCCGCTGAGTCAATTCATCATTGGTCGCGTGGAGTTCTTCGGACTGAGCCTGCAACTCTTCCGCCTGTTGCTGCAGTTCCTCGGATTGCTGCTGCAATTCTTCATTCTGCTGCGCCATTTCCTCAGCCTGCGCCTGCAGTTCCTCGTTCTGATGGCTTATCTCCTCATCGCGGGCGGCGAGTTCGTCGTTGGTCTGCTGCAACTGCTGATTTTGAATCTCAAGCCGGCCCAGGAGGCGCACAATCATGTCGACCGCCAGCGCCACGACAACCGTGTTCACAACCTGCATCTGCCAATGCAACGTTGTCCAAAGATCCCGCGGCGCAAGAAGATAAAGCGCTTTGTAAGCCGACATCGCGATGAAGACACCTGTCATCGCCCAGAGCAGTTTGCGGTCGCGATGCCACAGGCAAAGCAATAACGGCAGGCCGTAGGTCAGCGTGATGAACCGATCGGGGAACAAGTAGAGGCGCACGTATGCCATCAGGCCGACAGAAACGGCAAAAATAGCGACCGATACGGCGGCAGAATAGGTTCGTCCGACTGCACCTCCGGAATTCATTTCAAGCCGCCTCCTTTCTAAAGATGCACGGCGCGATTCGCGTCATCGGCAGCTGACCAGGCGGTCGTTCAGCTTTTCCGGTGACCAGCAATCCGCCCACCGAGAGTCGCGAGACAATGGTCTCCCAGATCAACACGGACTGCGCTGGCTCCAGGTAAATCGCCACGTTGCGGAACAGGATAACGTCCCACTCGTTGATAGATCGATAGGTAAGAACATTTTCCACGGACCAATGAAGATGGCGCGAAATCTCGGGTCGCAGAACAAACATCCCTCCCTCCCGTTCAAACCAACGCTCGCGCCAATCCAATTCCAGCGTGGATACCGCTCCGGCACTGTAGCATCCTGATCGGGCGCGATGAATGGCCTCAGGCCGGCAGTCCGCTCCCAGCAGATAACTGCCCGCCAGCGCGCCGGCTTCCGCCAGCAGCATTGCCATCGAACAAAGTTCCTGCCCATCCGACACCCCCGCGCTGTACACGCGCAAACGGCCGCGTCCGGCAAGCAGCTCGGGAATCGAAACGCGGCGCAGATGTTCGAACACGGCGCGATCACGAAAGAATTCAGTGACGCCAATGAGGAGCACGTTAAGCGTTCGCGGAACAAGGTGAGGCTGCCGTTCCAGCAGCTCACGCGCGGCTTTTCCGGAATCGACACGCAGAAGGCGAAAACACGCCGCGACACGGCGCTGCACCGCGATCGCCCGGTACGCTGCGGGATCGAGACCCGCCTGCTGCAGCAGCCATACGGCGAACGGTTCCGGATGAATCGCGGAGGGTGGATTTCTCCGCACCGCCCGGGCTCTTGAGGGCGCCGCAGAACGCGGCCGCGAGCATGGCCCCGGAAGCTCCCGAACCAGATGTTTCGGCGCTGCGCCCTCGAAATGGATGTAGGCCAACGAGTTCAAAATGGACTCGAGTGTTTGACCATAATCGCGCCGATTTTCAAAGTGTTTTTTTGCTTTCCGGCCGCCCTTCATTACTCTGCGCGCGTTCTGTGAATTTAAAGAGTCTCGTCGACAGGCATTCCGTGGCGTTCTGGTTTGGAACGCTCTACATCCTCATCGGATTTACACTGCACCTTCCCGACTACATTGCGCAGCGTGACTCGGCCTTCATCATGCATGGAAACCCCATGTCGCACCTGATGCATTTCGGGATGGTGTTGATCATCATTGGCATCGCCCTCACCGCCTACGGCCTCTTTCCTGTCCACACTGGCGCTCCTGATGCCAGCCGCGATTTCCAGCTGCATGCGATGGATGACGTGCGGCTGAATCGCAAGCATTGGCAACTCATCAGCGTGCTTGGAATTGCGCTGGTTGTGGACGTCATGAAACCCGCCACACTCGGCTTTGTGGTTCCCGGCATTCGCCATGAATATGCCATTTCCGCGCGGCAGGCATCGCTGCTCCCGTTCTTCGCGATGATCGGCACAACGCTGGGCTCGATCATCTGGGGCGTGCTTGCCGACCGCATGGGACGCCGCGGATCCATCCTGCTGGCTTCGCTCGTGTTTGTTGCAACAGGGATTTGCGGATGCATGCCCGAGTTCAAATGGAATCTGTTGATGTGCCTGCTCATGGGAATGTCGGCGGGAGGCATGTTGCCGATCGTGTTCGCCTTGCTGGCCGAAATCATTCCGTCCCGGCATCGCGGCTGGTTGTCGGTGCTCGTGGGCGGGCTGGGCACCGCGGGCGGTTACCTTGCGGCGAGCGGCGCCGCGGCGTGGCTGGAACCGATCTTCAGCTGGCGCATGCTGTGGCTCCTCAACGTGCCCACCGGATTCCTGGTGATTCTTCTCAGCCGCTTCATTCCGGAGTCGCCACGATTCCTCCTGCACGAAGGACGTGTGGAGGAAGCCCGGCGAACCCTTGCGAAATTCGACATCGATCTGGTGCCCGTTACAGGAACCGCGGCCGCACCGCCAGCGCGGCCTTCTGCGGCACAACTCTTTCGAAAACCCTACGCCGTCCTGACCTTCACCGTGTGCCTTTATGGTGTTGCGTGGGGCCTCGTGAACTGGGGATTTCTGACCTGGCTGCCAACGATCTTGCAGGATTACCTGAAGCTGGATGGGAAGATTGCGAATCGACTGCTGGCGAAGTCTGCGTTGTTCGCCGTCCCCGGCTGTGCGCTCGTGGCGCTGCTGTACGGTTTCTGGAGCAGCCGCAAAACGATGATCCTGTTTGCCCTCGCAACGGCGACGACCCTTGTGGGATTCGCATTATTCAAGCCTGGCGACAGCACAGCCTGGTTCACGGCACTTACGGTTTCTTTGCTGATCGGATTGAGCGGCATGATTGCAATGCTCTCGCCCTACAGCGTCGAGCTCTATCCCACGCGCTTGCGTGCGACAGGCGGAGGTGTCACTGCCGGCAGCAGCAAGGTGGGCGGCGTGGTTGGGCCCGCAGGCGTGGCATTCATCCTTTCGGCCTTTCCTGGCCTTGCGGTTCCAGCCTTGTCGTTATGTGTGCCGCTGCTGGCCGCCGCAACTGCATTGGCCTGGAAAGGACGCGAGACTTCGGGCGTTAAGCTCGAGGATATTCACCGTTGAGAAGAGAATCCGGGCTGCGCGAATTCCTGTTGCACGACATGCTCGGAACAATCGGGCGCACACGACTCCAGCAGCTTGTCGATTAATTCCTCCACGCCAGCGCCGTGGCTGGCCGTGGTCACGTAGTGCACCTGTTTCTTCAGGAAATCCAGCGCATTGGCGACAGCCGCCGAGTAACCGCAGAACGCGAGGAACGCATGATCGTTCTCGGCATCGCCAACGGCCACGGTGTCCGCTGCCGAGATGTTCAATTCCTTCAGCGCCGCAGTCAGCCCGGTAGTCTTGTCCACATCGTGCGGCAGTACCATCAGCGCCCCCTTGTTGAGGACCACCTTCCACTTGATCCCGAGCTTCTCGATGGCTTCCAATACAACGGTGTGAAATATCTCCTGCGTTGCCACGATCGTGCCTCCAACTGAGAGCGGGCTGACAGCCTTCAAGCGGAGGTAATCGACAAAGTCCTTGGGCGGTTCGGGGGCGAGAAGGCGTTTTTCACGCGTCACGGGGTTGTAAAGGAGCGCTCCGTTCTCCACGACCAGCAGGTCGAAAATCCCCGTGAACGGACAAACGTTGAAGAGATCCGGCAATTCACGGCCTGTGACAGCAACAGTTTGCGGCCCGAATCCTTCCAGCGGCTCAGCGCGCGGAAGGTTGAAGGCGCCACTTCACCATGACGCGCAATCGTGCCGTCGTAATCCGTTGCCAATGCCGCAAACTTTGCCGGGTTCATAAATCCACCGTCTTTAATGCCTTGTGCGCGGCGCCCAATGCCACGGCCAGGCCCTTCAGTTTTGCCGGCTTGACCTTCAAGGCGGCGCCGACCTCGGGCACCAGGTACTCTCGCAATCCTTTTTCCAGCTCAGGCACAATCACCTTGGGCATCTCATCAATCAAGCCCCCGCCTAACACCACCATCTCTGGATTCAAAAAATTGACCACGTTGGAGAGCGCGATGCCAACCACGCGCATCCGCGCCCCAAGCATTTCCTCGATGCGACTGTCGCCATGCTCAATCGCGCGCCGCAGCACCCCCCATCCCACCTTTGACATGTCGCTGCCGACCTTCTTGCGAAGAAAAGGCGCCCACTCTTTGGAAGCCATCGCCAGGGCTTCACTCGCGATGGCTGCCTTGCTGGCGATGCGATCGATGATCCCATGGCTCAGCGCCGCTTCGCGCCCTCCCACGGGTTGCGCCAGCAGGCAGCCGATCTGGCCGCCCAGGCCGCTTGCCCCCAGATGCAGGCGATCCCCGATAATGGCGGCACCCCCGACCCCTGTTCCAAAGAAAACTCCGATCACATGAGCGCATCCGACTGCCGCGCCGAGGCGATGTTCACCATACACGCCCAACTGCACATCGTTGCCGATGATGATCTTCGCCCCGGGAATCGCTTCCTTCAGGTGTTTGCCGACGGGGTAATTCTCAAGGCAAACGAGATTCGGCGACTGCTTCACCTTCAGCTTTTCCTCATCGACAAGTCCCGCGAAACCGACGCCGATGGCAGCGATTTCGCGCTTGTGCTTTCCGGCCGCGCGCTCCAGCCGTTTCACTGATTTCAGCAACGTTTCAGTGAATTGATCACGGCCTTCATCCGGGGACGTCTTGAATTTGATCTCTTCAAGAACGCCGCATTTTTCATCGACGAGAATGCATAGCGTCTTGGTGCCTCCGACGTCGATTCCGACCGCAGCGGGTTTCTTCATTAAGGTGTGCGCGCAACCTAACGCAGGGTTGCACACCGGAAATGGGGCGAGTTGCCCAAACCTCAACCGCGCTTTTCGTCGGCGTCAATGTAATCGACGAAACAGCGGATATCCTCGCGATGCGACAACCCGCTCTGTTCCTTGCGCTGCTTCAAGCGGTCCTGTCCCGTGACGTCGTCAGCCGTGGGATAATCCATCATGCGGCGGCGATGCTCGTCCTTCACTGAGTCGGGTTTCTTCACGTTTTTCAAAACCCAGTCGCAGACCTCTCCGTCAGTGATGCTGCGCCGCACAACTTCCTTGAACTGTTCGGCATCGACGCCTGCAAGCTCGAGCCACAAGCCGTCGAATCCCTTGCAAAGGTTCGGCTGGTAATCTGGGTGCAGCCTCCCGGCGAAGTGCAGGCGCAATTTGTCGATGAAGCGCGGCAGATGCATCCAGCCACACATCGTTTCACGCGGGCTGCGGGGATAAATGATTTCGTTCATAGTCATTCTACAGATTCCAACACGCCTGCGAACGCGGCGATGCCCATCATATGAAGGCGCGTTGAACCCGTGTCAATGTCACCCAATTTGGAATCTCAGCATCTTGAGGCGCAATCCTAGGACGACGGCTCGGAATTGTAGATTGCCGAACCGAACACGAGACAAATTATCGACACGAGACAAATTCGTGGTGCGCCCACGGAGAGTTCGTCTCTTGACGCCACCTCGCCGAGTTCTCCATAATCCGATTGCTTGAATATTGCCTCGATCGGTTTTAGAGGAGGTCGGATCGTCATGGGTCGGAACCTCCTGGTATGCGTTGTTGCGGTTCTTTCCGGATTCCCCCTTAAAGCCGCGCCTCTCCTTATCTCGGAACGGAACGCTTCGTTCCCAGGGGGCGAAACGGGCGATTCTGATTCCGCAGCGCCAATTATTAGTCACGACGGGCGATATGTCCTTTTTGCCAGCGCGGCATCTGATCTTCTTGCCACTCGTCTGACGGACCTCAAACCCGACGTCAATGTGTTCCTGAAAGATCGGGTTGAGAATTCGATCAGCCTCATCAGCGTGAGCGCTTCGGGTGGCGGCGGGAATGGCTGCTCGTATCCCTGTGGTATTTCCGAGGATGGCCGATACGTCGTATTCGGAAGCGAGGCCGATAACCTTGTGCCGGGTGACACCAACCGGGCCGGCGATGTTTTCATGCGCGATCGACTTGCAAATGCAACGCACTTAATCAGCTGCAACGGCGCGGTTCAGGGAAACTTTGAATCCCGCGATCCTGTGATGTCGCGCGACGCGCATTATGTTGCGTTTTGCAGCGATGCGGACAATCTCGCGCCGGGTGACACCAACCGGGAGCCGGATATTTTTCTGGCCGATACGCAGTCGGGAACCCTTTCATTGGTCAGTACAGGACAGATCTACCAGCCGTTTTTAATGTTTCCCCGCGGAAGCGCCACGCCGGCGATCTCGCCTGATGGCCGCTACGTGGCATTTTTCAGCGGGTCTACGAACCTGGTCCCTGCCGCGCGTCACGCAGGGGAACTCTACATTCGAGACCGAATTGCAAATCAAACGTTATGGGCCAGCACGAATGCTCGCGCGCTGTATCAAGAATGTTTTGGGGGATCCAATGGCCTTTCGGGCAATCCGTCATTCAGTGGCGATGGAACGCATGTTGTCTTCCAAACCTATCCACACCGATCGCAACCGGGACCCGGCCTCGTTCTGCGCTTCGACATTATCACAGGATCGACAACCATTATTGCGACAAACGCGCTGGTGGATTCCTTTCACATGTCTGGTATCGACATGAATCCAGTGAGCAGCAACGCTCAGTTTGTTGCGTATTTGCAGCAGGATGCTGTTGGAGCGAGTTCGCTGTGGATTTGGGATGAGCAAACGGGGAGCGCAAGATTGGCGACGCCGGAATTTGGCGGGGAAGATTCAGCCTCGGGAGATGTGCGCCAGCCCATCCTGAGCGCGTCGGGAAGCCACGTCGCATTTATCAGCACTTCGACGAATCTTACGGCTGAGGCTTTGCAGCCCGGAACGCGCCTGTATGTGAGAAACCTTGTGAACAACACGACCCGCAGGGTTGATCAAGGCGATTCCATAACGCAACAGCCTGCGCTGGTCGAAACGTGGTCGATGGATTCAGAAGGCCGTGTGCTTGTTTTCGATTCCACGAAGGATGATTTGGCAGCACAGGATTTCAACGATAGCACCGATATTTTCATCGCCGACCTGCAAAGCGAAACGATTGGGTTGATCTCATCAAGGTCAACCCCGGCGCCTAGCATGGGTGGGAATGGCCACAGTTGGATCTCGACGGGCGCGGCGAACCACGATGGATCCCGGATTGTTTTCTGCAGCAACGCTGACGACCTCGTCCCTGGGGATACGAACGGTGTGCAGGACGTGTTTGTTCGTGACATGGATTCCGGCACTACGAGTCTGATCAGCGTATCGATCACAGGCGGCGCCGCGTTGGGAGCATCTTCGGAACCGGCGATCAGCGGCGATGGCCGTTATGTGGTATTCAGCAGCGCTGCCGACAATCTTGTTCCAGCGGATTTCAACCGGGCGCAGGACATTTTTCTGCGAGACCTTGTGTTGAACACGACATCGCTGGTGAGCGTTGGAAGCAATGGAGTCAGTTTCGGTTCTCATTATTCTTTCGACCCAAGAATCAGCAGCGACGGCCGTTTTGTTCTTTTTGCCAGCTACGCCACGAATTTGGCACGCGGCTCGGACCCGGCGGTATATCGATCGGAACGCCTTTATGTGCGCGACCTGTCCACGGGAGTCACCCGTGCCCTGCTGGAGCACCCATGGAATACCGGGTTCGGGACGATGACCCCGGATGGACGCCATATTGCATTTTTTGCGTATCCTTCCGGGTTTGGGGCTGCGCGCGTTCATATCTGGGACACGCAAGCGGGGGCGCGCGTCTACACGAATATTTCGAACGTTCGTGAACTATCGATCAGTCCTGACGGCAGCAAGCTTGCCATGCTGGTGGGATTCCGGCTCAACGTTGAGCACTTGAATTCCCACACCCTTACGGTTGTGGCGACGAATGCGGGGCGGGTCGGAAGCTTTAGCGAAGAGGGCGACGTGCTGGCTTATCTGTCCTCTCCCCCATTTCGCGGCGACGTTTATCAGTTCGATGAAGCATCGGGATTGAGCCGGCTGGTCTCGCGCCGTCATGGCGCGCCCGAAGTGGGAACTGCCGGAGCTCGAAGTGTGATCGTAAGCCCCCATGGGCGATTCATCGTGTACCGGACCATTTCGGCGCTCGACGTTCCGAACGATGCGAATGGAAGAGCGGATCTTGTCCTGTTTGATCGGCACACGGATACAACCTTCCTGGTGAGCGCGAGTGTTGTGGAGGATCGCGCCGCAGGCGGCAGCTCACAAATGCCTGTGTTTAGCGGCGATGGCCAATACCTGTTTTTCCAAAGTACCGCGAGGGATTTGTCGACTTCCCATCCAGGTTCATTCCTGAATGTCTACAGGCTTCGCCTTCCGTCGGCTCAGGAGATTGTCGATCTGGACGGGGACAAGATGGATGACCAATGGGAAACGATGTTTTTCGACACAGCGGATCGAGATGGAACGGATGACTTCGATCTGGATGGCTCTGCGGACTTCGATGAATTCAAGGCAGGAACGAATCCGACCAACGCTCTTTCGGTATTGAGGCTAACCATCGCCATCACGAACGCAGCGATCTCCGTCCGATGGCCCGCCACCTCGAGCCGCACGTATCTGGTGCAGCAGCGGGACGAAGCAAGCTCGCACGCGTGGGAGGCAACCGCGTCAGGGAAGAGCATCGTCGGCCAGTCGGGCTTCATGACGGAGGCGGTTTCGACAAACGGCCAGCGGATGTATCGAGTCCTTCTGCAGGACTAGCGAGAGCTGGATCGGCACATCCCCTTCTTTGGCATTTATTGCAACAGCTTGTGGGCGCGAAACACGGATGAAAAATCGATCCATGGATGCAGTCGAGGCTCAATCTGTTGCAACCAACGCGCCTGCAACAGCTTGATGTGGCGACATCAGAAAAATTACATAGAATTCGTGCCAATCAGTGTAATCCGTGTCCTGCAGCCCGCAACCCGCGCCTGATTAACGGAGATTCGCGCCCCATTTCCAATCACAGCCTTCGGCTGACCAAAAAACAAAAATGCGTTTGACACTGCGGCAGGTTCCAATCAATTTATCCGCATTCGTTGATAGCAACGAACTCATAAAGAGTGGTCGAGGGACTGGCCCGAAGACGCCACGGCAACCGGTTGCAGCGCGATTTGCAATGTCCAGGTGCCAATTCCAGCTCCGAAAAAACCGGAGGAAAATGAGAAGAGCGCGCGCACTTTGAAACCTCTTCTCACGCGAGAAGGGGTTTTTTTATTACCCTCCTCGAGTTTGGCAGGCGCCAGAGAACGATTTTATGGACAAGACTGACAGCTTCATGAGAGCGCTGAAATGCCGCGAGTGCGGCCGCGAATACCCGCTCACCGCAACGCACGTTTGCGAATTCGACTTCGGACCGCTCGAGGTCGTGTATGACTACGATCACATCAAAAAGTCACTGACGCGCGAAAGCATCGCGTCCCGTCCCAAGAGCATGTGGCGCTACCGCGAATTGCTTCCCGTTGCATCCAGCCCCACGGTCGGACTGCAGGTGGGATTCACCCCCCTCGTGAAAGCCGATCGCCTCGCCAAACGCCTCGGCATCCGCGAACTCTGGATCAAGAACGACACCGTCAATTATCCCACGCTCTCCTTCAAGGACCGCGTTGTGAGCGTCGCACTCAGCCGCGCCCGCGAACTCGGGTTCACCACGGTCGCCTGTGCTTCCACGGGCAACCTCGCCAACTCCGTCGCTGCCAATGCCGCATCCGCAGGCCTCAAGGCGTACGTGTTTATTCCACACGACCTGGAGCAGGGAAAGATCCTCAACTCGCTCATCTATGGCGCCAACGTGATCGGCATCAAAGGCCATTACGACGAAGTCAACCGGCTTTGTGCCGAGATCGCAGGCAAGTTCGGCTGGGCGTTTGTGAACGTGAACATGCGACCTTATTACGCTGAAGGTTCCAAAAGCATGGCCTACGAAATCGTCGAGCAACTCGGATGGCAGATTCCACAACACACCGTCGTCCCCATGGCTTCGGGCTCATTGCTCACGAAGATTCACAAGGGTTACCAGGAGCTCATCAAGCTCGGCCTTGCGAAGGAATCTGAAACCCATGTTCACGGCGCGCAGGCGACGGGTTGTTCCCCGATTTCCGCTGCGCAAAAGAACGGCCTCGATTTCTTCAAACCGGTCAAGCCGAACACGATCGCGAAGTCGCTGGCCATTGGCACGCCCGCCGACGGCTTTTACGCGTTGAAAGTCATGAAGGAAACCGACGCCGCGGCAGACGATGTCACGGACGATGAGATTCGCGACGCGATTCGCTTGCTGGCCGAGACCGAAGGCATTTTCGCGGAAACCGCGGGAGGTGTTACAGTGGGTGTCGCGAAGAAGCTGATTGCCGCGGGAAAAATTCCCGCGAACGATTCCGCCGTCCTCTGCATCACAGGAAATGGCCTCAAGACGCTCGACGCGGTCGATGGTCATTGCGGCAAGCCGCGCGAGATCAAGCCGAGCCTTCGCGAGTTTGAAGCGCTTGTCGAAAATGAAGTGAAGTTAACCGCATAGATTTATGGCAAAGAAAGTCCGCATCCCCACCCCGCTCCGCAAACTGACCAACAACGAGGAACTCGTTGAGGTCGAGGCGGCAACCATTGGCGACGCAATCAATGAATTGCAAACCCGCTATCCTGGAATCCAGGAACGGCTGATCGATGAAAAAGGCGAGGTGCGCCGCTTCGTCAACGTGTACGTCAACGAGGAGGACATCCGCTTCCTCAAGAACCAGCACACGCCCCTGAAGGATGGCGACGAAATCAGCATCATCCCCGCGATTGCAGGCGGTTAGTCCACTCAAGATCATGGCCACCAAGACCAAAAAAGCGGGCGTGCAAAAGACGACCCTCAAGACGCCGACGCAGCGGCGGCTCTGGCTGATGTATCCGCCTCGGCTGATCAAGAAGCCTCTCATTTGGGAACTCGGCCAGAAATTCAAGGTGGTTACCAACCTGCGCCAGGTGAATGTCAGCGACGAGATTGGAATTGTCTGCCTGGAATTGGATGGCGCTCGTGACCAGGTGAAAGCTGCGATCACCTGGCTTGAGCAGCTCGGCGTCAAAGTCGAGCCTGTTGAGATTAACGTGATCGAAAGCTGAGGCTTTGCGCGGACTTCATGCCGTTCGCTGCAGCTCCTGAAATCCGTTCGACTCAAAGCCTTCGCGATTCAGCCGCACGCGGAGCCGTTCGATGTGCGAGGCGTCTTCAGTCTCCACGATACAATGAACGCTGACCGTGCTGAGATCCTGTCCGCCAAATGCTCGGTCATGGTTGATGTCCACAAAGCTCGCACCTTCTTCGGCGACAATGGAAGCGAAGCGCGCGAGCCCGCCGGGTCGATCGCTGATTGTCACGGTAAACCTGCAAAGGCGGCCATCCGACGCCAGACCACGATCGAGAACGCGGCCAAGCATTGTGAGATCAATATTGCCGCCGCATAGCGGGAGCGCGACCCTCTTCCCTTTCAGCTCAGGCACTTTTCCAGCAAGACAGGCAGCCAGTCCCGCCGCGCCCGCGCCTTCCACCACGCCTTTTTCCAATTCAGCCAGCCGCAGCACGGCCAAGGCGAGATCGCGTTCGCAAACGGTCACCATGCGATCAATCCGATCGCGCGCCACGGCGAACGCGTTGCCGCCCACCTGGGCGACGGCTAATCCATCGGCGAGCGTGGGCTGAAGTTCCACGGGCACGGGCTGTCCCGCCTTCAGCGCCGCGGTAAAACTTGCAGCGCGCTCAGGTTCCACGCCGATGACTTTGATGTCCGGCTTGAGGTGCTTCACGACAAGCGCGATGCCCGCAATCAATCCACCGCCACCCACGGGAACAATAATCGCGTCGAGATCGGGAACCTGCCGGATGACTTCCAATCCAATGGTCCCCTGGCCCGCGATGATTGGAGGATCATCGTAGCCATTGATGTAGGTGAGTTCCTCCCGTTGTTGAACTTCGTCGGCATGCTGGCGAGCTTCGCCAAGGTTTGCGCCGTGAAGGAGGACGCGGGCTCCGAATCGGCGGCAATTCACGACCTTGGTCAGCGGCGCGAATCGCGGCATCACGACTGTGGCGGGGATTCCCAGCAACTGTGAATGGTAAGCAAGGCCGAGCGCGTGGTTTCCGGCGGAAGCGGCGACGATACCGCGTTTCCGCTGCTCGACCGGAAGGAGCAGCAGCGCATTCCGCGCGCCGCGCTCCTTGAAGCTTCCCGTGCGTTGGAGATATTCGAGTTTGCAGAACACCTGCATTCCCGTTGCTTCGGAAAGCGGAATGGAAGAAGGGCAAGGCGATTCATACACGTGCCCGCGGATGCGTTCCGCCGCGGCCCGAACATCATTGAATTGCACGACCATCCGTTCACTAACCGCCGAAATCTTTCGCGTGTCAATCGCCGCAAAACAATGCGCCCGCCTCGGAGCGCAGGAATGTTCGCGATGCGAAGGCTTTGGCAAATCACAAAGTGTTGGGCAGTTCGCACATTGCTGCGGCCGGACGGGCGCACGCCTCTGTCTCTTTGCCCTTTGCCGCCTCGAGCAATTCAAGCTAGCGTCTAGGCATCAATGGCGGCGAAACGGATGACCATACAATCGCTCGGGTGGAACGCCGAACTGCAACAGAGCTTCGATGCGATCGCAAAGCCAAGCCTGCTCCCTGGCCGCGTCGCGGTCGAAGACAAGCATCACTTTGTGATCTTCGCTGATGCAGGCACGTTCATTGGAAAAGTCACTGGCAAGTTCCTGCACGAGCACCGCAATCGCGCCTTGCTCCCGAAGGTGGGCGATTGGGTCGTATTCTCCCTGGTTAAAGGCGAAGCGGAACGAGCCCAGATCCATTTTGTCCTGCCACGTCGGACCAAGCTGTCCCGCAAGGTGGCTGGCCGGGAAACCGAGGAACAGGTGATGGTCACGAACGTGGACATCGCTTTCATCGTCCAGGCCCTCGACGCCTCTTTCAACCCGGGCCTCCTTCAGCGGCATCTCGCCATGGTCGTGGAAGGCGGGGTGCGGCCAGTGATCGTTCTCAACAAGGCCGATCTTTGTGATGATATTGAGGCGAAGAATGCGACGGTGGAACGCATTGTGGGCGAAGCCCCAACAATCGCCGTCAGTGCCAAGACCGGCCGCGCCATGGCCCGCCTCAAAAAACTCGTCCGTCCTGGCGAGACCGTCGTGTTCATCGGGGCGTCAGGTGTGGGAAAGTCGACACTCATCAATCACATCTATGGCGAGGACATCCTGCCGACCACTGAGGTTCGGGAAAGCGACGCCAAGGGCAGGCACACGACCACCTGGCGCGAACTCATCGTGCTCGATAACGGCGGGCTCGTGATCGACACGCCTGGAATGCGCGAGTTCCAGATGTGGATGTCGGGCGAGACCAGCAGGGAAGCCTTTGCGGACATTGAGGAAATCGCATTGCGCTGCCATTTCCGGGATTGCAGCCATACATCGGAAAAACGCTGCGCCGTGCTTGAATCTGTCGAAAAGGGAGAACTGCCGCGCGAACGCTATGAGTCCTTTGTGAAGCTCACGCGCGAACTGAAGTTTTTGAACGAGGCGGCGCGACAGCGCGAATTCGTGGAACGCAAGCGAGCGCGAGGTGCCGAGCGAAGCCGCGCAGCCGCACAACCGATCAAGACCAGCGAGGATTAATCCTTCCGAAAAATCAGTCAGCCGGCGGCTTGCCGGAGTTTTCGCTGAACTCCATCGATTCCCCGGGTTGAAGCAGATGCAAACGCTTGCTCACCTTCTGGAACTTTGCCACAGCCTCACGATGATCGATGCGGATCGGCGGGAAAGTGTCGTAATGCACGCCAACAATGTGATTACAACGCACGAAGTCGGCTGCCTTCAGGGCGTCATCGGGACCCATCGTGAAATTGTCGCCAATGCAGAGGATCGCGAACTTCAATTGCGTGGATTCGCCGATGAGTTTCATGTCCATCGTCAGCGCGGTATCACCTGAGTAATAGAAATTGCCTTCGGGCGTCTCGACCACGAACCCACCTGGATTCCCGCCGTAACTTCCGTCCGGCATGCTGCTCGAATGAATGGCGTTGACGTATTTGACCGCGCCGAAATCGAATCGGAAGGCGCCGCCATGGTTCATCGCATGCGTCTTTTTGATCCCCTGCGCCTCGAACCAGTTGCAGACTTCGAAATTGCTGATGAGCGTTGCGCCGGTTCTCTTCCCGATTGCGACGGCATCAGCGACATGGTCCGCGTGGCCATGCGAAATCAAGATGAAATCGGCCTCAATTCCATTGATGTTGATATTCTTGGCGAGTTCGTTGGGTGTGATGAACGGATCGAAGAGGAGGCGATGCTTGGCAGTTTCAACCAGGAACGCGGAATGTCCGAAATAGGTCAGTTTCATAATCCTCTGATGAATGCCGCAACTATTCATGGTCGCAGCGCATGGGTCAAGGGAGGCACATCCCCGCGCCCGTGAGGGCTGATTAAAGTGGGTGATCAAACTGGTTGATTAAACTCCCCCTCTGCCGAGCGAAGCGGGAGGAGGGGGCCCGGGGGGAGGAGGCACCCACATAAACGGCAGGGCTCTTTTCTTCGTCTCTGCCATCTCTGCGGCCTCCTGTTAAACGCCTTTGCGGAGGCTAAACTGCACCCAAATGTTTTTAACAGAAGCTCGCAGAGGAAGCACAGGTCCAGATTCAGGGCCGATTTCACTCCCTCTCCCCGCTCCTGCCACACGCGGAGAGCCAAGCGCGCAGCGCACAAAAAAAGCGGCCCGATTGCTCGAGCCGCTTGTGAAATTGGTTTGGAATCCTGGCCTACGCCGCTGCTTCTTCCTCAGCTTCCAAAAAGCCCTGAAGGTGGCGCACACGCGTCGGATGACGCAGCTTGCGGAGGGCCTTCGCTTCAATCTGGCGGATGCGTTCGCGGGTGACATTGTACATCTTGCCGATTTCCTCGAGCGTCCGCTCGTATCCATCGATCAACCCAAAGCGCATCTCCAGGATCTTGCGTTCGCGTTCGGTCAGCGTTGTCAGCACATCACCGAGCTTTTCCTTCAGCAGGCTGTAGCTGGTGACATCCGACGGATTTTCGGCCGACTTGTCTTCGATGAAGTCGCCGACGCTCACGTCGCCTTCGTCGCCTACGGGCGCGTGGAGGGAGATCGGCTGTTGCGCCATTTTGAGCAGCGAATTGATTCGGCTCACGGGCATGTGCATCTCATCCGCCAGCTCTTCCGGCGTAGGCTCACGTCCCAGCTCCTGGGTGAGCTGCTTCTGCGCGCGCCAGAGCTTGTTCATGATTTCAATCATGTGCACTGGGATGCGAATCGTGCGCGCCTGGTCGGCAATCGATCGGGTGATCGCCTGGCGAATCCACCAGATGGCGTAGGTCGAGAACTTGTATCCGCGGCGATACTCAAACTTTTCGACGCCCTTCATCAGCCCAATGTTGCCTTCCTGGATCAGGTCGAGGAACGACTGGCCGCGGTTCGTATATTTCTTCGCAACCGAAACCACCAGGCGCAGGTTGGCTTCCGCCATGTGCGTCTTGGCCTGCTGGGCGCGATCTGCCGACAGTTTCAGGTCGTCAAATGCCTTGTAGAATTCATCGCGCGATTTGCGAACGAACAATTCCAGCGTGGCGATCTTGGCCTTTTCCGATTCAATCTCGGCCGTGCGGAACTGCGCCTTGGGCATGCCCTCCAGCTCCTGGATACGGCGCAGGCTCGCCTGGAACTTCTCGTGCACGTTGCCCGCAACGACGATCATTTCTTCAATGACCTTCTGCTTGTAATAAAACTTGGGGAACATGGCCTGGAGCTTCTTATCCAGCTTCTGCAGGTCCTTGAGCATGGCCTCCCGGCGGCTCTTTTGGGCAACCTTGCGCCAGCCCAGGAATCTGTTGTCGACGTCCGTGTCCATCGACCGGACCTTCTTGATCAACACGCGAAGGTTCTTCAGGTGGCGGTCGCGATTTGCGACCTGCTTGTCCACGATCACCCGGTCAAAGCGTTCTTTCGGCGGCTCGGACAAAAGCTTCTCTGCAATGGCAATGTGCTCTTTCGCGGCGAAACCCAGGCTGTAAACCAGGCGCTTCATGTCGAGCTCGGCGTCCTCGATCTTTTTGCAGATCTCGACTTCCTGTTCGCGGGTGAGCAACGGAACCTTGCCCATCTGGTTCATGTACATCCGAACCGGGTCGTCCAGGATCTCGAGCCGCGAATCCTCGTCGGCCTCCTCAGCCTGTGCCGGCTTGGCGCGTTCGACTTCGGCCTGGTCCACGATCTCCACTTCAAGCGTGCGGAGCTTCGTATACAGTTCGTCGAGATCGTCAGGATTCAGGTTGTCCGGCAGGACATCGTTGATGTCATCGTACGTGACGTATCCGTTCTCCTGCGAGAGGTGCAGGAGGGTTTTGATGGTTTCGGTGAGGTCAATGGAGGCTCCGGGAACGCCCGGAACCGGCGGATTGGCTGGTGGCGTGAGTGGCGGTTGAATCGGCATTTTAGACGGCGAAGACGCTTTGACGTGGCCATGATCGCTTTTCTGGCCATGCGAACCGTGAGAATTCTTGATTTCGGGCTTTTTAAGCTCGGTTTTCGGGCGCAAGGGCTGGGCGGACTTGCCTGGCAAAGCCTGCGCTGATTTGCTGGAAATGATAAATCGACGGCGAACCGGCTTCGCGACGGGCTTGGGAGCAACCACTCGCTCTTTGCCTCGCGAGTGCCGTTTTGACTGACCGCTCGACGATTTCACCGATTTCTTGTTCAGCATAAATACTCAGACGCCCTCGACAGTGTTTAGTTCATACATTCCGCGTCCATTCAGGACGTAGAACCAGCCGGGGCTCGATTTCGCTAAGCTCGCCCGCCAGAGGCGTTTGAAGACAGCAAACACCGGAGACTGAAGCTCACGGACAATACACTAGCAGCGTCTGAACGCAAATAGACGCAGCGTGAAACGTAAGCTCAGTTTACCGTTCGCCAAGGTCCCCCCGGGCGAGCGACGACTCCACCACACAACGCCGTGCCCTTGCAAGCAGGAAATGACAAATCGGCACAAATCCGGAACCCCGGGACCATGGGGTTGCTTGCCTACTGGAAGAAGCACGCGTTTCAAACGACGGTTCGGAAATTCGCTAATTCGTACTAATCTCGTGAAAACCAGCAAAATTGATGATCTGAAGCGGTGGGCCAAGGACTTGCGCCAGGAAGAGCCCCGGGCCCCGGGTGAAAGTCTCGGAGGCCTCGACGGGGGAGCTCGCGTCTTCGATAAGTGCCGCGCTTCCCTCGTAGGATGGCAGGGCGATTATCAATTTGGCTGCCCCTTTGACCAGGCATTCGCCCGAAGAGCCGGAATTCGCCTGGAAGACTTTAAGGACATCGTTGCCTCAGGCGCCTCGGACGCAGAAGTGGCAGAATGGCTCACTCTCAATGCCGGCAAAGGAAAACACGGTTGAGTTCACATCAAACAGGAACCCATATGAACAACGACAACACAGATAACCCGGGATACACGCCGAAACGCCTTCAATGGAATGCATTCCTGATCGCCAGCTTGATTGCCGGATTTGTCCTTATGGTCGTGCCCCGTGCCAGCCCGTGGTCGGGACTGACGTTCTTTGCGCCCGTGGTCATGGGTCGGGTGCTTCCTGAAGATGTCGCGATGCCGATCATGACTTCGAAGACCCTGCATCTGGGGTTGTCGCTTTTGTATGGGCTTCTGATCTCGCTGGCGGTTTCCCGCATTGCTCAATTGTGGGCGGTGTTGACAGGTGCGCTGGTTGGACTGGGCCTCTACGCCGCGAATCTCGCTGTCGTCAGCGCGGCATTTCCGGAACTGAGGGGCGACGAGACTGTTGTGGCGTTTGCTCATCTGTTCTTCGGGGGAATTGTGGGCGGTGCCTACCGCGGTCTTCTGAGACGCCGCGTGAACGACCTTCCCAGTGCACCCGAGGAAGGACACGTCGAAGCGCGATAGCGGACGGCAGACCGTACAGCGGCTCGCCTGGACCGCAGGCTTCAGCCTGCTTCAGCATTAAAGATGCGAGAGTGGCTTGGCTTGGCACGAACCGCAGTACCAACGCTGCACTGCGCAACACCCCTGGAGTCCTGGAGCAAAACAACCGCGGGTCCGACTGTCACATTATTTGTCCACGAGTTGAGGCGCGTGAACGCCGCGCCTGGGGCAACTGTTCCATCTGCGGGATAATTTTGTCGCCCCCGGGGTGCGCCACTTGCATCGCCCGGGAAGCGACTCTATTTTGCGCGTGCAATGCCCAAACCACCCGCGCGGTCTGCCATTCGTCTCAAAGGCGTCCGTCATCACAATCTAAAAAATTTCAACCTCGACCTGCCGCTCAATCGACTGATCGTCATCACAGGCTTGAGTGGTTCGGGCAAAAGTTCCCTCGCATTCGACACACTGTTTGCTGAGGGCCAGCGACGCTATATCGAAACGTTTTCGCCTTACGCGCGGCAGTTCTTCGACCGCATGGACAAGCCGCAGGTCGACAGCATCGAGGGCATTCCCCCCGCAATCGCCATCGAACAGCGAAACGCCGTCAAGACAACCCGCTCGACAGTCGGAACGATGACCGAGATCTGCGATCACATGAAGGTCGTGTGGTCGCACCTGGCCGAACTCCGCTGCCGGCAGTGCGGACGCCGCGTGTGCAAGGATTCACCCCAACGCATCTGGGACCAGGTGCGCGACACGGCTTCAGCTTCGGCCGGCCGCGATGCGGCGGAAGTGCTCATCACGTTCGACATACCGCTGAGCGACAAGCTGCCGCTCACGGAATCGCTGGCACTCATCGCGAAACAGGGATATCAACGCGTTCTCCTGAAGGGGGAGATTTTGCGGCTGGCCGAAATTCCGCCGGAATCGCCCGATCGGCTTGCGTTGTGTGTGATCACGGTTTTGCAGGATCGTGTGAAAATCGCGCCGGCCAATCGCTCCCGCTTCACGGAGGCGTGCGAACAGGCGTATCATTTTGGCAAAGGCAAACTGGCCATTCACTTTCTTGGGGCTCAAACCAATCCAGCAGGTCCCCTGCTCTTCTCGAATCGGTTTCATTGCGCCGAGTGTGATATCGATTTCCGCGAACCTTCCCCTGCCCTCTTCAGCTTCAATCATCCGATTGGTGCCTGCCCCGCCTGCAAGGGTTTTGGACGGGTCATCTCCATCGATTACGACCTCGCGGTTCCAGATCGAACACGAACGATCGCGCAGGGCGTCGTGCGTCCCTGGCTGACCGGCACGGGAGCCGAAAGCCAGGCCGACCTGCTTCGCGCCTGCCGCAAGCTGAAAGTCCCCACGGACGTCCCGTTCGAGCAACTTCCAAAGAAATGGCAGGACTTCGTCATTAATGGCGAACCCGACTACGGCACGGATCCGGAACACGAATGGCCGCGCGCGTGGTATGGCGTGAAGGGATATTTCCGCTGGCTGGAATCGAAGGCTTACAAAATGCACGTGCGGGTGCTGTTGTCCCGCTACCGTGCGTACACGCTTTGCCCAAGTTGCGGCGGCGCGCGGCTGCAGCCCGAAGCCTTGCTGTATCGCCTTCCCTCAGCTGACAAATCCGCGAGCGGCCTCACCCTGTCCGATTTCTATCAGTTGTCGACCCGCGATGCGCTCGCAGTGATTGAATGCATTGTTGCCGGCCGGACGGGCGCGAAAGCCAACGAGCCCATTTCACTCGTGCTTTCGGAAGTGCGATCCCGCCTTCGCTTCTTGAACGACATCGGGCTCGGTTACCTCACCTTGGATCGGCCCACGCGGTCGCTTTCAGGCGGCGAAACGGAACGCGTCAATCTCACGACATGCCTTGGCACGCGGCTCGTGAACACATTGTTCGTTCTCGATGAACCCAGCGTCGGCTTGCATCCGCGCGACACCGACCGCCTCATTCGCATCCTTGAACAATTGCGCGATGCGGGAAACACCGTTGTCGTGGTGGAACACGAAGCCAGCGTCATGCGCGCCGCCGATCAACTTGTGGACATCGGCCCGGGGCACGGCGCGACGGGCGGCAATCTGGTTTTTCAGGGGACCTTTGCCGAAATCCTGAACTCCGGGGAATCCCTGACGGGCAAATACCTCGGCGGCAGAACGGGCATCGAAATTCCCGAACGACGCCCCGTTTCTTTTTACAATTCGGAGAACAGCTCCAGTGAAGTGTTGGCGCTGAACGAAGCCGCTGTTCCATTCGGCAAATCCGCGGAAGGAACCCGTTCGCTGACGATTCGCAATGCTTCGCGCCACAACCTGCAGAATGTGTCCGCCGACATTCCACTGTCGCGCTTCGTTGCAGTCACGGGCGTGAGCGGCTCAGGGAAAACGACGCTTATTCGTGAAGTTCTTCTGCCCGTTCTGGAAGCGAAACTACGATCGCAAAACCTTGCCGCCGCGAACGGCAGCAAGGCCTCGCAAGGTCTCGACGAAGCGGAAACCTCGGACGAGAGTGCGGACGCAGAGAATGTTCCGGCGAGCGGAAGTTCGCAGTCTGCAACGTTGAGCGGCGTCGAGCATCTCGACTCTGTTGTGCTTGTGGATCAATCCTCGCTCGGCAAGACACCCCGTTCCAATCCCGCGGTTTACACAGGCGCCTTCGATGACATCCGCGAAGTCTTCGCACAATCGGAAATTGCGAAGCAGCGCGGACTGAATGCCAGCGCGTTCAGCTTCAACTCAGGCCAGGGCCAATGCGAACGCTGCCGCGGCGCAGGGTTTGAAAAGATCGAGATGCAGTTCCTCAGCGATGTCTTCATCCGCTGTCCGGATTGCAACGGCCGCCGTTATCGGCAGCACATTCTCACCGTAAAGATCAACGGCACGGCTGCCATTGCCGATCGTCAACATTCGACGCGCAAAGCGGATGGCTGGTCGATTGCCGACACGCTCGATGCAACAGTGGATGAAGTCGTGGAATTTCTGGCAGGCTTCCCCGAATCGAAGCCTGCCCGGCGCGCGACGAGCAGTTTGCAACTGCTCCAGGAAGTGGGTTTGGGTTATCTGAAGCTCGGCCAGCCGATCAACACGCTTTCAGGCGGAGAAAGCCAGCGCTTGAAACTCGTGCGGCATCTCACTGAATCGTCCGCGGCAGCCTCTTCCTCGGACAAGCCGAAATCCACGGCGCTCTTCCTCTTTGACGAACCCACGACGGGCCTGCACTTCGACGACGTCCGTGTGCTGCTCAAGGTCTTCCAACGGCTTGTGGACGCAGGGCATTCCGTGCTCGTGATCGAGCACAACATCGACGTGATCAAGTGCGCGGATTGGGTGATTGATCTTGGTCCGGACGCGGGCGACGCAGGTGGCCGCGTTGTGGTTTGCGGAACCCCGGAGGAAGTCGCCGCTTGTGAGGAAAGTCATACGGGTGCGGCCTTGCGCTCGGTTCTCAACGTTGAATCGCTCCCTCCTCGCGCGAACCCGCACGGCCGGTTTGACTCGTTCAAACGGAACGAACGAGTTTTGTCGTGAAGTTTGAACCCGCTCCACCACCCATCCCTCTTACTGTGTACAAAGACACCGAACTTCCATCCTCCGACAGCATTGCCATTCACGGCGCGCGGGAGCATAACCTGAAAAACCTTTCCCTCAGCCTGCCGCGCGACAAGTTCGTCGTCATCACAGGCGTCAGTGGATCGGGCAAGAGCACGCTCGCGTTCGACCTCATCTTCGCTGAAGGCCAGCGGCGGTTTCTCGATTCCATGAACGTGTACGCCCGGCAGTTCGTGGAACAGATGTCGCGGCCCGACGTGGATCTGATCACAGGCATTCCGCCCACGGTGAGCATCGAACAACGCAACTCGCGCGGTGGCGGCAAGAGCACGGTGGCAACGGTTACTGAGATGTTTCACTTCGTTCGCCTGCTGTTTGCAAGGCTCGGCACGCAGCATTGCCCCGATTGCCAGCTGCCCGTCGAAGCGCAAACACGTGATGAACTGGGGAGGCGGCTGCGTGACGAGATGAAGCAGCGCGGCGATCTCCTCTTGCTCGCGCCGATTGTGCGCAATCGCAAAGGATTTCACAGCGACGTCGCTGAATGGGCCGCGAAGCATGGGTATCGCGAAATTCGCGCCGACGGAAAAATTCATCGCACGAGCCAGCCGTTCCGGCTCGATCGATTCAAGGAGCACGATGTTGAAGTTGTTGTGGGAGTGATTGCTTCCAATCGCAAGGGTGCGGCAGGTTCGAAGGCTGCCGAGGCTGAGATGCAGGAGAAGATCGACGAAGCGTTGAAGCTCGGCCATGGAACACTGTTCGCGCTCGACAATCACAAGCACGTGACGGTGCATTCAACCGAACGTTCCTGCCCGAAATGCGGACGTTCATTCGAGCCGCTCGATCCCAAAAACTTCAGTTACAATTCCGCCCAAGGCTGGTGCCCGAAATGTCGCGGCTTTGGAGAATTGTTCTACATGCCCGAGGACGTCGATCGTGGCGCGCGCGAGGATGCGATCGCGGAAAGCTGGTTTGAATGGCAGGAAGGCCAGCGGGAACCTTGCCCGGAATGTCACGGAGCGCGGCTGAACCCGATCGCACGTGCTGTGCGGCTCAGGGTGCAGGGATCGCTGCTGAAGCTCGCCTCCGCGCAGGACCTCACCGTTGAGGCGCTGGGCGGCATGAGCGTCGAGCAGGCGGAACAGCTTTTTCGCAAGGTGAAGTTCTCGGGCCGCGCGGCGGAAATCGCTCGCGACATTCTGCCCGAGATTCGCGAGCGGCTGAAGTTCCTCAATGAAGTCGGACTCGGGTACCTGCAGCTGGGACGCTCCGTTCCAACCTTGTCGGGCGGCGAAGCGCAGCGCATTCGTCTCGCGGCGCAACTCGGCTCGAACCTGAGCGGCGTCCTCTATGTCCTCGATGAACCCACAATCGGCCTGCACGCGCGCGACAACGAGCAACTGCTCGCCACCCTGCAGAAACTGCAGTCGCGTGGGAATTCGGTCATAGTTGTGGAACACGACGAGGAAACGATGCGGCGCGCCGATTACATCATTGACCTGGGCCCCGGCGCGGGAGTTCACGGCGGGCAAGTCGTCGCAGCAGGGACGCTTGCCGAACTCCTGGAACACGAGAATTCGATCACAGGACGCTGCCTTCGCAACCATAAGACCTATCCGACGCGCGGGAAGCGGCGGCCGATTGAACTGCCGCAGTTGCAAAATGAAACCGAAGCTCGAGCTCGAAAATCTGAGAAAATTTCAGGCACTCCCGCGCTAATGTTGAAGGAAGCTGCGGTGAACAACCTGAAGAACGTCACGATCCAGTTTCCGCTTGGACGTTTTGTTGTTGTGACCGGCGTGAGCGGCTCGGGCAAGAGCACGCTGGTTCGCGAATGCCTGCTGCCCGCCGTGACGCAGGCGTTGAGCCGGAAGGGTCGCGGGCCGAAGCCGCCCAACCTTTCCGGATACGATTGCTTGAAGGCGGTTTATGAAGTCGATCAATCGCCGATTGGCCGGACTCCGCGCTCCATTCCCGCGACGTATGTCGGCTTCTTCGATGAGATGCGCCAGTTGTTTGCGCAGCTTCCCGAAGCACGCCTGCGGGGATACACGCCCAGCCGTTTTTCGTTCAACAGCGCGCAGGGACGCTGCCCGGAATGCGAGGGAGCGGGCCAGATCAAGGTCGAGATGAACTTTCTTCCACCTGCGTTTGTGCGCTGTGAAACTTGCGAAGGCTGCCGCTTCAATCGCGAAACGCTCGATGTCGAATACGGCGGCAAGAACATCGCCCAGGTGCTTGAGCTTTCGGTTGAAGAAGCGCTCGAGTTCTTTTCGGGTGTTCCTAAAATCAAACGCGCCTTGCAGGCGTTGTGCGACACGGGGCTCGGTTATCTCAAGCTCGGCCAGCAAAGTCCCACGCTCAGTGGCGGCGAAGCCCAGCGCGTCAAGCTCGTCACCCATCTTCTCACTGGCTTGAAGGACCCCGAGCTGTTCGATGCGTCGCAAAAACGCAATCTGTTCATCCTCGAAGAACCCACGATTGGATTGCACATGGCGGACGTCCAGCGATTGGTTGACGTGATTCAACGCCTTGTCGACGCAGGTCATTCGGTAATCGTGATCGAACATAATCTTGACCTCATTGCCGAAGCGGACTGGGTGATCGACCTCGGACCCGAAGGCGGAACAGGCGGCGGCGAACTCGTCGCGGAAGGAACACCCGAAACGATCTCGCGGATTCGTTCCTCGCACACGGGCCGATTCCTAAAACCGCTGCTGCAGACGCCGCAATCGCGATCGCACTGAACTGCAAGAAACTCGCAGCGCAGACCTCCGAGTCTGCGCTGCGACGGATGCGTTTTTTCGAAGACTCGACCGGCGCCATGTTTGCTGCACCGACAGGCAGTTATGCCCTGTGCCCGAGCACGTGTTGGATCATGATCTAACCCGATGCACCTCAGCCCTCGGTCCTTTAGAGCCACACCTGTGAGATTTCAATGCCACGGTTGCAAGACAGCGATACGTTCGCTTCTCGCAGCGCTGTTGATTTGCTTCAGCATCTCGCTGGCACCCGCAGCGGTGTCAGGCACAAAGTCTGCATTGATCATGCTCGTGAGCCTCAACGATGCGCCGATCGATTGCACGGTTGCGGAGGTGAACGGCATGGTGTTCACGAATTCGCCGTTGAACGTCGATTCGTTTTACAACGCCGCCACCTGGGGAAGCATCCGCTGGACGGGCAGCGTGATCAACGTGAGCATCAACGACAGCATCACGCCGTGCGACACCGATAATTGGGCGAACCAGGCGGACACGGCGGCGCGAGCGCTCGGTTACGAACCGAACAATTACACGACGCGTGTCTACACCTTTCGTTCGTCTCAAACGACGTGCGGTTATGCATTTGCGTACGGCAACCGCGTGATCAACTTCCACGGCACGGACCTCTTCGCTTACGCGCACGAGATGGGACACACGATTGGGTTCCATCACTCCGTGACGGACCATAACAACGATGGCGTGTTTGAGGATGCGTACGGCGGCAAGGACGATTGCATGGGTGGCGAATCCTACACGTTCAACGCGCCACATGCCATCTGGGGCGGCTGGCTTCCGCATCGGCCCGAAGGCAGTGGCGGCTGGCGTCAGATTACGAGTGACGGCACATACCAGATCAGCCCGCTGGAAATCGATCCAACGAATGCGCTGCCAAACTCGCAGGCTTTGAAGATCGTTCCGCCGGTTGGAAATCCGTATTTCCTTTCGTTTCGTCAACCGCTCGGTTTCAACCGCGGTTGGACCGCATCACAGGTGGGCAAGGACGGCCGGACGGGAACCGGCAACGACCCTGTTCCGCCGATCTCCGCGAACTACCCGCCTTACTATTACAAGTATGCCTACGGCGTCGGTGTGCATCGACATAGCGGCGGGACGGGCGCGGAAACGTATGAGATCGCGGTGCTCGAAAACCATCAGCAGTTGACGCTTCCAGGAACTGGAATCGTCATTCGCCAAACCGCACGTGACACCAACAAGGTCACCCTGAGCATCACGGGATTCAACGGCAGCACTGCTCCCAACGGCGTGACGCTGTTCGAGCACGTGAACTACGGCGGCGCGCAAAGCCAGGTACTGACGCCGGGCAACTACAACCTGTCCCAACTCGGCGGTAAAGGCGTGCCGAACGACTGGGCGTCATCGTGTCGGATTCCTCCCGGGATCACCTTGGTCCTGTATCAACACGACAACTTCGGGGGAACGGCCTGGACGAATACCAGCAGCGTGACCAACCTCGCGCTGCTCAATCCCGGTGGTGCTGACAACCAGCTCTCCTCCTGCCGTGTGTTCTTCACGTCAGGACAGGCGCCTCCCGTCCCCGCAGATCTGTCGGCCATCGTCAGTCATTCGCAAGTGCGGCTTTCCTGGTCGCCCACACCTTCCGCAACCAACTACGTCATCAAGCGCGGACCAGCTGTTGGCGGACCGTTCGCGGTCATCGCGACCGCGCCGATCTCATCGTTCACGGATACAGGCCTCACCAACGGCATCGCAGCGTATTACACCATTGCAGCAGCGAACGCTTTCGGTTCAAGCCCTGACTCCTCGCCGCTCGTCGCAGTTCCGACAAGCGATCTGATCGCGCGTTGGAAGTTCGATGAAAATGGCGGCTCGCTTGCCGCGGATGCGTCGGGCAACAACAACAACGGCATTCTCGTAAACGGACCCACGTGGTTCGCGCCCGGAAAATTCGGAACCGCCGCATTAACCTTCAACTCGGCAAACCTGCGTTCGGTGACGATTCCCCATTCCAGCAGTCTCAACAATCCCACGAAAGCCATCACGTTGTCAGCCTGGGTCTACGCGTTCGATTGGAATGGAAACCGCCGCATTTTACAGAAGGGAAATGCCGACAACCAGTATCGGCTGCTGGCTGAGAACTCAGTGCTGAAGTTCCATTTGAATGGCGTCGATCAATTGACCGCTCCACTTCCGCCCATCAATGCGTGGGTGCACATTGCGGCCACATGGGACGGCCTGACCATGCTCCTCTACACAAATGGCATTGTGATGGCCACGCGCGAGGCGGGGGGCACTATTTCAACGACAGCCGATGTTCTCGCCATCGCGCGCAAGAACACGAGCGGTGTCGCGGGCGATTACTTTAACGGCCGGCTTGATGACGTCCGCATTTACAACCGGGCGCTCGCGCCTGGGGAGATCGCGTCGATGATGACAAACTCGGCGCCGCAATTCGCATCGGATGTAATCGCCTTGGACGCTGTGACTGCAGGCGAAGCTTTCCATGGAACATTGGCGCTGCAGGCCCAGGACGCTGACAACGACACGCTTTCGTTTTCGAAATTAAACGGCCCGGCATGGTTGTCGGTATCGGCGAACGGAAATCTGTCCGGAACTCCGCTTTCTTCCGACGCCGGTACGAATACGTTCAACGTCCGGGTCACGGACGGACACCTGATGGACACAGCGCTTATGCACATTCACGTGCTGTCCGCCGCGAACATCACGGCCACAATAGTGACTGAAAGTTCCGATCTGCAGCTCCGTTGGACTGGCGGCATCCCGCCTTACCAACTGCAAATGCGGACGAACCTGGAGGCCGGTGACTGGACGACGATTGGAGAAGCGATCTTCGGCAATGAGTTGACTGTGACGCCGACGAACGCCGCGGCGTGGTATCGGATCCTCGGCAACTGAACAGGCCACAGTGCGTGCACACGCCCGCAGCGTGGCAGGTGGGGCGCGGCGTTCACGCACCTCCAGCGTTCGCGAGCGCAGCACGGCATCAATCTCCCACACGGGCGCGCCCGTGCGACGCGGTGCATTATTCTTGGGCTTGTTTTTTGGTTGAAGCCAATCAATCTTAGCGCGGCAATTGGAGAGATGGCAGAGTGGTTTAACGCGCACGCCTGGAAAGCGTGAATACCTTCACGGGTATCGGGGGTTCGAATCCCCCTCTCTCCGCCACTGTCTCCGCAATTTCACATGGATCCCCGAGGCAGAATCGCGTTTACGTGAATTGCGCGAATCTTCTCGAATCAAATAGGGGTTGTTGATTTACCACGAAATACACGAACCATACGAAACTCGCGCAGGCGGCCTTCGCGTGAGCCTTCGGTTTTTGCGGGGCACGATTTCACCGAATAAGAAGAAGGAGAACCACGAATCACACGAACTACACGAAAAAGAGGATGCCAAACCGCACTGCTCCACCCACTACTCCCCAGTTGGCCGGAAACGAAGGTCGCCTGGAAGGAACGGGCGGAGCAAAATACGACTGGGCGCAACAAGCGATGGAATACTGGACCCGACCGGGTGAAGGCCGCGTGCAAGACCAACAAGTCCTCCGCCATCGCGCACGGCCTGGCGTGAGTGCTGGGTGTCCACCCTTCAGGGTGTTCGGGTAACCGGCTGAAGCCGGGACACCCTACAGTTCGGTGTCCACCCTTCAGGGTGTTTCGAAAGTTGATTCGCGGGCGGATTTGAGCAGCGGAAATGCGAGAACCGGAACACACGCTAAAGCGTGCACACCATGCGCTGGGTGTCCACCCTTTAGGGTGTTCTGGGGATCAGCCTGAAGGCTGGACACCAAAC
The DNA here is from genome assembly GCA_035629175.1 of Verrucomicrobiia bacterium. Lineage (NCBI taxonomy): Bacteria > Pseudomonadati > Verrucomicrobiota > Verrucomicrobiia > Verrucomicrobiia bacterium. Next base: position 32,739 of record DASPIL010000042.1, read on the forward strand.
GGGCCGGACACCGAACCGCTGGGCACCACACTTTAGCGTGCATCTGAAACGATCATGGGCAAGCCCGAATATCTGTGGCGGAAGCTGACACCAAACCAACGCATTGAATTGCTTGATTGGCGGAAGCGGCAGGGCCTGCCTTGGCATCGCCCGCCGCATCGGGCCAGCGAGAAGACGCGTTACCATGTCACGGCGGCGTGTTTCGAACACCGCTCAATAATTGGTCACAATGCGGAACGGATGGCGTCCTTCTCCCATACGCTGCTTGATGTGTTGCGCCAACGTGAAACGCAGATTCACGCCTGGTGCGTGCTGCCAAATCATTATCATGCGCTGATCGAAACTCCGGGCATCCTCGAAGTGCTGGCGGATCTGGGCCGAATGCATGGCCGCCTTTCGTTTCAGTGGAATGGCGAGGAGCAAACACGAGGACGTCAGGTATGGTGCGGGGCGGTTGAACGGTTCATGCGCAACGATGCGCATTTCTGGGCAACGATGAACTATGTTCATCACAATCCGGTGCATCACGGGTACGTCGGTCATTGGCAGGACTGGCCTTTTTCCAGCGCGGCGGACTATTTGAGCGGGATGGGACGCGAGGAAGCGTCGCGGATTTGGAAAGAGTTTCCCGTGTTGAAATATGGAAAGGGTTGGGATGATCCTGAGATGTGAGAATGGGATGCCACGCTAAAGCGTGCACACCGTGCGCTGGGTGTCCACCCTTTAGGGTGTCCGGGAAACCCGGTTGAACCGGAACACCCTACAGCTCGGTGTCCACCCTTTAGGGTGTCAGGTAAGCCGGCTAAAGCCGGGACACCGAACGTTAGAACGGCTGTCTGCCTCACTACGACTGTCTGTCTTGTGTCGCAGAGACAACGATTTGGAGCGGAATGAGATGCGCACAATTCCGTTTCAATCTACGGCCTTACAGGCGTTTTCTCGTCCCGCTTTTGCGTTGTACGGGATGCAGTCATCTTTCAGCATCCACCCGGTTTCCGTCTCTCAACGTCCAAGCCCGTCGCGTCGGAATCCGCGGTTCGAAAATCCCTCCCGTTTCACGAAATCGAGTCCCTCGTCCCATGCGCAACGCTCCGCTTCCGCGCGTCCGTTAAAGCCAAAAAACCACCCTAAAAACGAGCTGTAAGGCCAATAAATTCATCTCGATTCGCGCCATCCACTTCCACCATCGTCACTTGCCTCCGCGACACAGAGCAAATTGCAGATGAAGGGTGGACACCCAGCGCATGGTGTTCACGCTTCAGCGTGCCAAATGGGGCAAGTCTGGTGAGGAATTTCTCGGTGGCGCATCATAAACGTCAGACAAATTTGCTCTGACCAATCTGCATTCCCGCGCCGCCTCCTGTCATCAAGAGGTGCTCGGCGTGACGCTTGCGGAGAACAACATCAACATCAGCATCGGACACAAAGCTCCGGGCGTGTATTTCCCGGAACTGAGCGCTCAATGCAACGCCCCTGACCACTTTTCTACTCCAGGAACGTTCAGCCGTTTCGGCCATTGGAATTCGCACTTCTTTCGGCCTTCGAGGACTCGGACTTCGGATTTCAAGCTAAAAGGCGAGATGACCAAACATTAATGGGAGCGTTTCACATTGAGCCCAGCTTTGCCCGCTCATCGTGAGCGCCAGGCTCGCGGAAGAACCCCCCGGTGTCTTTTTTCCATGAGTCAACGACCCTTTCGGCCCCCCCCCAGTTCTTCCCCTCCGGGGTCTTTTAATTTGAGTCAACTCGCGCAATGACGGGCCCTCAGATTCTGTTTGCGCGACAACAGGCTTGAAATACTATCCCGCCCGGAGTCTGGCATGGCGACAACCACTTTTATTTCAAAGTTCTCTTTCCCGTATTCTGCTTAACGTTCTATGCACTGGGTCGCTCCATCTGAGAAAAGCATCCACACGGAGACCTTGGAAAAACGCCTCTGGGATTCCGCCGACCAGTTTCGCGCCAATTCCGGCCTCAAGGCCCAGGAATACTCCGGCCCGATCCTCGGCATCATCTTCCTACGATTCGCGGAAGTCCGCTTTGCACTGCAACGCGCCAAGCTGGAGAAAGCCTCTGCCTCGTCCAGGCGCGGCTCGCGCGTGGATGAACCCGCCGCCTATCACGCCGAGGGCATCCTCTACCTCGCGCCCAACGCCCGGTTCGATTTCCTCCTGAATCTGCCCGAAGCAAAGGACATTGGCGCGAAGGTGAACGACGCCATGCGGGACATCGAGAAGCACAACCCGCAGCTCGCCGGCGTCCTGCCCAAGACCTACAACCTCTTCACCAGCACCCTCCTCAAGGAGCTGCTCAAGAAAGTCTCCGAGATTCCCGCCACCGTGGACTACGACGCCTTCGGGCGCATCTACGAATACTTCCTCGGCGAGTTCGCCCGCACCGAAGGCCAGAAAGGCGGCGAGTTCTACACTCCCTCCTGCATCGTCCGCCTCCTCACCGAAATCATCGAGCCCTACCGCGGGCGCATCCTCGATCCCGCGTGCGGCTCGGGCGGCATGTTCGTCTCCTCCGCGCGATTCGTGGCGGAACATAAAAAGAATCCCAGCGCGGAACTCTCCATCCACGGCGTCGAGAAGACCGACGAAACCGGACGCCTCTGCCGCCTGAACCTCGCCGTGCATGGCCTCGAAGGCGACATCCGCCACGGCGGCCAGGTGAACAGCTATTACGACGATCCGCACAAGGCAACGGGCCAGTTTGATTTCGTCCTCGCCAATCCACCGTTCAATGTGAACGCAGTGGACAAGGAACGGTTGAAAGACTCCGTCGGGCCCGGCCGCCGCTTCCCGTTCGGCCTGCCGCGCACCGACAACGCTAATTACCTCTGGATTCAACTCTTCCACTCCGCGCTAAAGAATGGGGATGCCCGAACTTCGGGCGGCAGGGCCGGATTCGTCATGGCCAACTCCGCCTCCGACGCCCGCGCCTCCGAACAGGAAATCCGGCAGAAACTCATCGAAAGCCGCGCGCTGGACGTGATGGTCGCCGTCGGCCCGAATATGTTTTATACGGTGACGCTCCCTTGCACGTTATGGTTTTTGGATAAGTCGAAAGCGACACCCTCTCCCACTGGGAGAGGGAGGAGCGGAGCGGAGGGTGAGGGAAAACAGAACCGAGCGGATACAGTTCTGTTTATAGATGCCCGCCACATTTACCGGCAGGTGGACCGCGCACACCGCGACTGGACGTCCGCGCAGATTGGGTTCCTCGCCAATATTGTGCGGCTTTACCGGGGCGAGCCGCCGGATTACACGCTGGGTGGAGCTGAGGCCAAGGCCAAGGTCGAGGAGCTGTTTGCCGCACAACCCTCAACCCGGCCTGGCGGCCACCCTTCTCCCAGTGGGAGAAGGGCCGGGGATGAGGGTATCGCCCGGTATCGCGACATCCCGGGTTTATGCAAAGCCGCGACCCTGAAAGAAATTGAGACTGAGGGATGGAGTCTGAATCCAGGGCGATATGTGGGCGTCGCGCCGGGCGAAGCCGTGAGCGACGGGGACTTCAAGGAACAACTCGAAACCCTGAACGAGGAACTAGAAACGTTGAACGCCCAAGCCCGCGAGTTGGAAACCACAATTGCGAAGAACGTCGCGGAAATCCTGGAAGCATGAGCGACGCATCCCAATCACAACTGATTCTCTACCAAACGGCCGATGGTCAGACCCGCATCCAATGCCGGTTTGAGAATCAGAATGTGTGGCTGACGCAGGCGCTGATGGCGGAGTTGTTCCAGACTACCGTTCCGAACATCAACCTCCACATCAAGAACATCCTCGACGAGGGCGAATTGACCGAGGGGGCAACTATTAAGGATTACTTAATAGTCCGGTTGAAAGGCGGGCGGCAAGTGCGACGCCCAAGGCCAAGCGGACATCATGAATCTGCTCGAAGCCGAAGTGAAGAAACTCCCGAAGCGGAAAAAGGGAGGGAAGAAATGAAACTCGAAACCTTGAACGCCCAGGCCCGCGACCTCGAACAAACCATTGCCCGCAACGTGGCGGAGATTCTGGAGGGGTGACGATGGACTGCGTTCTCAAAGACCTCATCGCGGTTTCAAAGGACGGAGAGTGGGGCAAGGGCGAGCCGTTCGATGAATCCGTTGAGATGCTCGCGATTCGCGGGACGGACTTTGAAGACGTGCGCTTTGGAAACACGGCGACAACGCCGCGCCGACATATTCCGCAGCACATTGCCGAACGGAAAAGGCTTCAGCCTTGGGATGTCGTCATCGAAGCTGCCGGCGGAACGAAGAATCAGATTACTGGCCGAACTGTTCTCCTTCGCCCGCAGTTGTTTTCCCGCTCAGAATTCCCACTGACATGCGCGAGCTTCAGCCGGTTCATCCGGTTCAACACCGAGCTTTGCGAGCCGGAGTTCATGTTCTGGTATCTCCAGCACCTTTACGCATCCGGCTCGATGCACGCCTATCACACACAGCACACCGGCGTTGCTCGCTTCCAGTGGACAACATTTTCAGAGCGTGAGCCGCTTTCCCTCCCCCCGCTGCCGGTGCAACGGCGGATTGCGGGCATCCTGTCGGCCTACGACGAGCTGATGGAGAACAGTCAGCGGCGCATCCGGATTTTGGAGGTGATGGCCCGCGCCCTCTACCGCGAGTGGTTCGTCCACTTCCGCTTCCCTGGCCACGAAAAGCACCCGCGCGTGGCCTCCCCCCTCGGCGACATCCCCCAAGGCTGGGAGTGGCGTGAGCTGAATGAACTTGGTTTTCTCGGGCGAGGCAAATCGCGGCACCGGCCGCGAAATGAGGCTTCACTCTACGGTGGACCTTACCCGTTCTTCCAAACCGGGGACATCAAGGAAGCTCGAATCTTCCTCCGAAGCCACACCCAGACTTACGGCGAGGCAGGTCTTGCCCAAAGCAAGCTTTGGCAACCCGGCACGCTTTGCATAACCATAGCGGCCAACATCGGTGAGACTGCGATTCTGGCCAAGACGGGCTGCATTCCTGACAGCGTCGTCGGCTTCGTACCGGACCTTGAGAAGTCCGATGCGTTCTACGTGAAGATGTATCTGGAGTCGATTAAGCAGCAAATGCAGAACGTCTCGCGCGGCACGACTCAGGACAACCTGAGTGTAGAGAAGCTGCTCGGCTTTCGGGTGCTGACGCCGCCGCCGTCCATCATCCGCGCGTTTCGCGAGAAAGTCTTGCCGATGCTGGACTTTCTGAACGTGCTCCTGCAAAAGGAAGAAAACCTCCGCCGAACGCGCGACCTGCTGCTGCCGCGCCTGCTGTCGGGGCAGGTGGAACTCGAAACCAGTTGAACCATGCCCAAGCACCCAGATGCAGTTGGCTATGTGAACGACCTCGCCAAGGAGGTAAACGAACAATGGTTCAGAATGGTCTGCGACCTCGCGGCTGTGAGTGGTGTTTCAGCACTCGACCAACAGATGATCGACACGCTTTTCGCTCTCTATACGGTCAAGGCGAGCTACATCGGCATCAAGCCCGCCGCAGCCGTTGCTGCTGCCGCAGTCGCCGCAGTTCCAGCAGACTCCCTTGAGCAACTCGCAGGATTCACAAACTTCAAACTCCTCGGCGATGCGCTCGACGTTAGTTTAAAGAAGCGCGTCACTTTAATCTTTGGCGCGAACGGCAGCGGCAAATCCAGCCTGTGCGAATCCTTGAAAGTTCTCGCAACACCGGGGGTGCCAAGCCGACCGCTTGAAAACGTCCGTGTGGCTGGCGCGGTCACACCGACATTCCGCTTCAAGTTCAAGAGCGACGCCATCCCGCAGACTTGGACACCTGCCGCGGGGTATGGACCGCGACGAGCGACGGTTAAATACTTCGACACGGCGATTGCGCTCCAGAACGTGACCAACGCGGTCGAGCCCGGACGTGTGATAATTGTCGCACCGTTCAAGCTGCATATTTTCGAGTGGGCCAAAGCGTTGACGACCAAGTTCCGCGAGGCACTGCAACGGTCACAACTCGACAACGCAGCGAAGCTCACTCAGGCGTTGCAAGCGATTCGGACCGACTTCGTAAAGTTCAAGGCTCGCCCCTTGGCGCTCATTGATGACAAGACCGTTTCCACGCTCGCGGCACAAATCAAACTTGGCGAGGAGTTCAACGACCAAGAATTATTGCGCGAGAAACGAGCTGCCGCCGCCGAGTTGGAGAAGGCAACATCCGAAGAAGGATTGAAGCTTCTTCGCGCGGAGCACCGTGAGCTGGAAACCTTGCTGACGGCGTTGGACTCCCTGCTGACCTCCGCGGCGGCACTTTGGGGACTAGACCCGGCGAACAAGGCGAAGACCCTCGCGAACAAGCAGGCCGCTCAGGAGGTGCTTGCGAAGGCACTCATCCCGGAAGGCAGCACGCTCGATAGCCTGCTGACTTTGCTTCGCGCTGCGTCTCCAATGTGCAAGATGGACGAGGCAACGGACCATGCGTGTCCGCTTTGCAAACGCGGTCTGGGTGCTTCCGAAGTTGAGTTGTTCAAGCAGTATCATGGATTGCTCGTTGGCGAACTTGAGAAAGACATCTCTGCCATCAAGGTCGACCTCATCAAGGCTCGCGACCTCTCAGCCGCAGTCGGACAGATTGACCGGAAAGCGTGGGACAAATGCAAAACCATAGCCGATGAGATTCTCACGGCGGCCAAGACCGGAGCGGAGTTGATCGTGGCGAGTTGCGACATCTCAAAAGAACCGACCGCAGACGCCAAAGCTGCGTTGGAGTCGCTCAAGACTTCGGCGGTTACGTGGGCGGCGCAGATGGAATCGAAGAAGACCGCCATTGACGCCGCTGCAAAGGGACGGGAGGAACTGGTGAAGCAGTTGGCAAAACTGCGCATTGAGCTTGAACCGTTGGAGTATGCCCAGGCCATTGCTGATGCGATGGAGAAGTTGCGCGAAACCCAGCGCATGGTGAACAGCGCGCAGTTCTGGAAAGAAAAGCTCCCGGCATTTACGCAAGTGCTGAAACGGATAACCGAGACAGCGAAGGACGCTCACGAGGATTTGGTGGTCACGGACTTTGAGGCGCGGTTGGACGCGGAATACCGGGCACTCGCGGAAAAGGGCATGGCAGCATTCGGCGTGAAGCTCGCGAGGAAAGGCGCGGACGCTTCCGTGACGGTGTTGCCACAGGTCGGCGGCAAGGGAATTGACGGCGTGTTGAGCGAGGGTGAGCAGCGGCTTCATGCGCTGGCGTTGTTCTTTGCCGAACTTGAAACCTGTCCGCAATCGGTCTTGGTGTTCGATGACCCGATCTCCAGCTTTGACTACAACTACATCGCGAACTACTGCGCCAGGCTCAGGGATTTCACGGTGAAGCATCCAGCGAGGCAGATTGTCGTTCTCACGCACAACTGGGAGTTCTTTGTCCAACTCCAAGCGACGATGAACCAAGCCGGCCTCGACGGTCACCTTTCAGTGCATGTTCTGGAGAACTGCACAGTCGTCGCCGACTACAGCGAGAAGATTGATGAACTGAAGAACGACATCAGCACGGTCTTGGCAACGGCGGGAGAGCCAAGCAAGCCCAAGAAAGAGGAGCTTGCCGGGAAGATGCGGCGGCTGATTGAGGCCGTTGTGAACACACACGTCTTCAACCACCAGCGGCATCAATACAAACAGAAGAGCCAAGCAATCACTGCCTTCCAGAGTTTCACAAAAGTCGTGCCATTACTCCCAGCCGAGGCCACCACCCTGCGTGACCTCTACGCGAAATTGAGCATCACGGAGCACGATGACCCACGGAACGCTTACGTGAACACCGACAAGGCGATGTTCCAGACTCGCTACAACCAGATTCTCGGCATCGAAGCCGCAATCATTGGCCGCATTCCACCGTAATCCATGCCTCAGCTACACAAATGAGCAATAACCAGAAACTAAAACCTTGGGCGGCCGGTCCATTCGAGTTGATTCGGCATGGTGATGGACACCTCAAAGGTGGGACGGATTTCGACAAACGGATGGCTCTTGTCAGCTTCGACAACGCAGTCGAGGTGTCCATCACGACGCACCTTCAGCTTCACCCGTCACAGAGGGGCGGCAAGACTTACGAGGGGAAGAAAGTTCAACATTGGCTTTCCAATTTTCACGCGAAGCTGGAGTTCCTCGAAGAGTTCTTGGTAGAGCGGAAGATTCCGATCGAAGTCTCGATTGATGAGATTGTGTGGTATCACCAGCTACGCAACGAGCTTTATCATTCTGGAAATGGGATGACACCGGAGGTGCATTGCCTCGTCGAGGCACAACATGCCGCTGTTTGGGTTTTCTCCGTCCTCTTCGGCGTTGACCCGAAGGGATTGCTTCAGGAAGCAAAGCCAGTCGAGACTCCGCGCAGAATCATTGATGCCAGTCAACTGACAGGGAAATCGCTGTTCCTTGAGATATTCATTGACCTTGAAAGAGCGATTCTCGGGACTTTGCGCGGCGCGGGTGTCTTGCCGGACCAGGCACACCACGTTCCTGCTCGGAAAGGATGGATGGACCTAAAAAAATTGTATCCAGACCTTCCACACCAGTTTGATGAACTCGTAGCCAAGGCGACGCAGGTCAGGAATGCATTGGTGCATGGCGCGCCGGTTGAATTGACCGAGCATGAGCTTCTTGGACTCGCAGACAAGGTGGAACAAGTCACTACGACAGTTCGCGAAAAGATGGCCCGGCAAAAACGCTGACTCCCAAAATTTCTCCCATGCCCCACGCCTACACCGAAGACCAGCTTGTCGAGCAGCCGCCGGAAGGGGAAAGGCTTAAGGCTTAATGCTGAAGGCTGAAATTGCACGAGGGAAAAACCTCAGGATCTGAAACCGAGAACCAGGGCGTTCGCGCTGCGCATCATCCACATGTATTCCGAGCTGCCGAAGAACGACACGGTCGCACAGGTGCTGGGCAAGCAAGTTCTGCGTTCCGGAACATCGGTGGGCGCGAACTATTGCGAGGCGTCTCGTGGGCGGAAGGGAAAGGCTGAAGGCTTAATGCTGAAGGCCGAAATTGCATGAGGGAATAGCCACACCTTCAGCGTTAAGCCTTTAGCCTTTAGCATTTCTCCAAAAGGGGAAGGCTGAAGGCGAAATGCGGAAGGCTGAAGTGTTATGAGCGAAAAGCCGCAGGACTTGAAACCTAGGACGAAGGCGTTTGCCCTTAGGATCATTCGCATGTATTCCGACCTGGCCAAGAACGACACGGTCGCACAGGTGCTGGGCAAGCAAGTTCTGCGTTCCGGAACATCGGTGGGCGCGAACTATTGCGAGGCGTCTCGCGGGCGGTCCAAAGCCGAGTTCATTTCCAAGATTGGCGATTGCCTCAAGGAAATCGAAGAAACCGAGTATTGGCTCGAATTGATCGTGGACAGCGGTCGTGTGTCTGCCGCGAAGATGGCCGATCTGATCGACGAAACCCGCCAACTGGTGGCAATTGTGACGACCATTGATAAACGTTCGAAAGCAAACCTTCAGCATTAAGCCTTTAGCCTTTAGCCTTTCTCCCATGCCCCACGCCTACACCGAAGACCAGCTTGTCGAGCAGCCCGCCATCGGGTTGTTCGCGGAGCTTGGTTGGCAGGTGGCCGGGCCGCCGCTCACGGCAGGCGTTGCCGGTGAGCCTCGTGACGCGGGGTTGCTCGGTCGCGAGACTAAGGGCGAGGTGGTGCTGGTTCCGCGGTTGCGCGCGGCGTTGGAGAAGTTGAATCCCGCGCTGCCGCCCGAGGCCATCACCGCCGCCGTGGATGAATTGACCCGCGACCGTTCCGCGATGTTGCTCGAACAGGCGAACCGCGAGGTTTATCGGTTGTTGAAAGAGGGAATCCCGGTGAGCGTCGCAGATACCGGAGATTCGACACCTCACCCCGGCCCTCTCCCCGGTCGAGGCGGAGAGGGTGGTGCAAGCCGCACGGGCAATCCTCAGCGCGGAGAAGGCAAGGGAGGACAGACGACTGTCCGCGTCCGCGTGATTGATTGGGAGCAGCCAGCGAACAATGATTTCCTGCTGGTCAGCCAGTTCAGCGTCACGGGAGCGCTCTACACCTGCCGCCCGGATTTGGTGGGCTTCGTCAACGGCCTGCCGCTGGTGGTCATCGAGTTGAAGAAGCCCGGCGTGCCCGCGCGCGCGGCGTTCGACGAGAACCTGACGCACTACAAGGCGGAGATTCCGCAGCTCTTCTGGTTCAACGCGCTGCTCATCGCCTCGAACGGCACGGACAGCCGCGTCGGTTCGATCACGGCGGATTGGGAGCGGTTCTTCGAATGGAAACGCATCGAGCGCGAGGACGAGCCGCGCCGGGTGTCGCTGGAAGTGATGATTCGCGGCACATGCGATCGGTCGCGTCTGCTCGACCTGGTGGAGAATTTCACCCTGTTCTCGGAGCATAAGGCGGGATTGGCCAAGATTGTTGGTCAGAATCATCAAGTGCTCGGGGTCAATGCGGCAATTGCGTCGTTGTTGCGGCGGCGTGGCGGAGATAGGGGTAGGAGCGAGGGATTAACCTCGCCCCTCCCTCCAAACCGGACGGGCGGATTTCCCGCATCCGGCTTTCCGTTTAGTGGTTCCTGTCCGGAGTTGGCTCGCTTCGGCTCGGGCTGTGGCCAGGGAGAT
>DASPIL010000043.1 GCA_035629175.1 Verrucomicrobiia bacterium
GTATTGTTGTTGGGTAATCATCTGGCTGCCGAGTTGAGGAGGGCTGGCCTGCGGCCAGCCTCCAACTCGCTGCCAAATGCTACCGGCTCACTGGTGATTTTTAATTGGCATTACTGGTGAAAAATAATCGTCACTGTCCAGAGAGGGCGATGGAACGATGGGAATGAGTTTGATTCGCGACCCCGTCGTTAACTCCAGGCTTTGCGGCATGATCGCAGCACCTGAGCCGGTCTCCAACGCCGTCACCAAGCCAACTCCGTCGTCGTATTCTTCCACAATGGGCGGGTGCGCTTTTGTCCCGCCGAACAATGCCCGGAGGTAGGCATGATATTCGGGATACTCTTTCCGACTATACGCCACCAACGATTGGTTTTTGAGCTGCGCCACTGAAACCGAACGGAGCTTGGCGAGCGGATGATTTCTTCCCACCGCTAACCGCAGGTGATCATGGACAAACTCCTCGAAATGCAAACCGCGCAGCATGGCGCGGGTCGGACGAACGAGAAAAGCGAGGTGTAATTTGCCTTCGTGGAGTCCGCGTAACATTTCCTCCGGCGAAAGGTCATGCAACTTCACCCGAACTCCCGCGAACTGCTTGCGGAATGCGCGTAAGGCTGGCGGCAGGAAACTTACGGTGGGCATTGGAGCGTAACCCACGTTTAACTCCTCGTGCTGTCCCGAAGCAACGACCCGAGCCGCTTTGACCGCTTCATCCGCCCGCCGCAACACCGCCCGCGACTCGACGAGAAAGGCCCGCCCCGCATCCGTCAGGCGCACGGATTTGGCGCTCCGTTCCAAAAGTAAAAAACCGAGTTCTTCCTCTAGATCGCGAATTTGCCGACTCAATCCGGGTTGCGAAACATGAAGGTTCAGCGCGGCGCGCGTGACGTTTTCGGCCTCGGCCACGGCTACGAAATAACGGAGATGACGAAGTTCCATGCTCGGTTGAGCATACCCTTTGGTTATGCTGAGGCAAGAATCATGGTCTTTCTCAGAGTCGGCACGGGTGTGGAATGCTGCTCACATGAAAAACATCGCAATCATCGGTTCGGGCAACATCGGCGGCAATCTCGCCCGCCTCTTTACCTCCAAACACAACGTCACTCTGGGATCGCGCAATCCCGAGCAGAGCCGCCTCAAACTCCCCGGCCTCACGATTACGGACTACACTCAAGCCGCCAAGTCTGCCAACATTGTAATTCTCGCGGTGCCGTTTTCTGAGGTCACTGCGATTGCCGCCAAGCTCGGCAGTCTCGCCGGAAAAATTCTCATTGATGTCACCAACCCACTCACGGCGGACTTTATGGCGCTGACCATTGGCCACACGACATCAGCAGGCGAAGCCATTCAGGCCGCCTTCCCTCAGGCGCACGTCGTCAAAGCTTTCAACACGGTGCTCGCTCAGGTGCTCGCGAAGGCAGTTTCCGGCGCGAAGTCGCTTCCGTCGGTTCTGGTCGCCGGCAATCATGCGGCGGCGAACGCCGAGGTCGTTCAACTGGCCAAGGATGCCGGCTTCAGCGCGTTTGACACTGGCGCAATCACCAATGCGCGTTACCTTGAACCTCTCGCCGCACTGGGAATTCAACTCGCCTACGCGAAGGGTCATGGCGGCGAAGTCGGTTTCGCGTTCGCAGCAGTCAACTAAGCCGCCTATGAAGCCCTGGCTCATATCCATTATTGCGTCGGTCGTAGTTGGAATCTCGATGGTTCACGCGCAGCCGATTGATCTTACGAAAACCAGGCTGCTGCCCATCAATGTCTCCTCCTCAACGAACGAGATCATGGGCCGGAGCGCGGTGCGGGTCACAAAGGACCCTGCGATCAAAGCGTTCGACGAGGCGACGTTCGCCAAACTCGTTGGGACTGACTTCAAAAATGGAACCATCGAGGTAGAGGTGCTGAGTCGATTGCTCAAAGACGCACCTGCCTATGCTCGTGGATTCATCGGCGTCGCCTTTCGCATCAATGAAGACAACTCCCGGTTCGAGAGTATTTATATTCGCCCGACGAATGGAAGAGCGGATGATCAGCTGCGGCGCAACGGCGCCACGCAGTATTTTTCCTATCCCAACTTCAAGTTTGACCGGCTCAGGAAAGAATCGCCGGGCAGGTATGAGTCCTACGCAGACATGGGCCTAAACGAATGGATCACGATCAAGATCGTGGTGCGGGACGAGAAGGCGAAGTTGTATCTGAATGGCGACGAGCATCCGGTGTTAGTCGTGAACGATCTTAAGCACGGTGCGGATTCATCGGGCGCCATCGGACTGTGGGTTGACGTGGGGACGGAAGGGTATTTCTCTGATTTGAGGATTCGGAAAGATTGACCAATAATCAGGCGTCACGCGCGGGTCGATGAAGGACATTTTTTCAATCACACGAAGCCAAAAGGAACGGAATCATGAACAGACGAGACGCCATCAAAGCCACCCTCAGTGTGGCAGCCGGAGTCGCCACGCTTCGAGCGGGATCACTTCTCGCCCAGCAGTCCGATGCGAAGCCTGCCACAACAGCGGCAGACACTATTTATCTGAACCCCGCGACCGGAGCCGATACCAACTCGGGAGCCAAGGACAATCCGCTCAAGACAATCGCTGAGGCGGCACGCCGCGTAAACCAAGCAGCCGGAGCCGGGCCGATGACTGTGGTTCTCTCTGAAGGAGTATATTCCGTCGGCGAAACCGCGACATTCAAACCGACTCAACGCAGCTTCACCAAAACAGACCGCCTTACGATCCGCGCTGAGGTGCTGCCCGACGACCCGGACTGGCACACCGGACGAATGCCGACCCTCATCCACACGTTGCCGCTGACCGGGCCGAATGCCAGGGGGCTTATCTTCGGACTGCTGACGGAGACGAGCCACGTCACGATTCGTGGCCTCAAGCTGCTGGGCGCACCGGTCGTTGAGGCGCCCAAGCCCGGCATGCTCGTCCGCGTCTAACCGATCGGCAGGATGGGCAAGCAGTTGGAGGACCTGGAAATCACGCAATGCGTTTTCGCCGGAGACAAGGTGACCAGTCCGAACCATCTCGGAATTCTCGCGCACGGCTCGGGCATCCAGGTCCACCACTGCGTCTTCTACAACGCGAAACTGACCGTGGTCTTCTGGACCAGCGGTAGTCGCGGGCACTCAATGCGAAACTGCTTCGTCCACGGCGCCTACGGGTCGGGCGTCTGGACGAGCGAGATCGCCGACGATTTCGAATTTCGGAACAACGTGATCGCCAACGGTAACTACGTGTGGACCTACCAGAGTGGTGCGTCGGCGGGACGCGACCCGGACGCCGGAGCACAAAGGAGCGGCTCGCCGACCGCGACCGAGAAACAGCGAGTGCATTACAAGGTCGTCAACAGCCTGTTCGCCGCGAACAAAAAGATGGCCTGCTCCGGCACGGGTGCGAACCTCGGGTTTAAGGACATTGATGCTTCTTTTATCGAACTCATCAACACCAAGATCTCGGACCAGCCTGTCACCGTCGAGCTTGACGAGACCAGGAAGAATTTCCTCCACCCGGTGGCCGGTTCGGAAGCAGCGAAGATCGGTGTGGGGCTGTTCCTGAACTCGGGCACATAAGGCCCTATGAAAAGGTGATATCCTGAGCGAGATACCAAGGCGTCAGATCGCCAGTGTCGGCGGTGCAGAGACGCAGGCCATCTTTCGACTTAATAGCGACTTTACGAGAAAACAGAACATGAAAAACGAAATCTATTCCATCTATCACCTGGCGATCGCTCCGTCGGACTTTGCCGCGTTTGAAAAACTAATTCAGCCCATCGTGGCGGCGACGCGCGAGGAACCCGACACGATGACTTACGAATATGTCGTGAATGCCGACCGCTCCTTCGTGCATATTATCGAGAGGTATCGTACGAACGGCCTGCTGCCTCACGTCGAACAAACCTTCGCGCCCTTCGCCGAGAGATTCCTAAAATTGGCCACGATCAAGAAGCTATTCGTTTACGGCGACACAACTCCTGAGATTCGCGCCAAACTCGACGGCTTCGGTGCCGAATATTTGACGCCGTTCGCGGGCTTTTCGCGGTAAAGGGCCCACCCACTTTTCTGTCAATGAGCTCCACCGAACCATCCAAGCCAATCGACCCGGGCGTCTCGATTGGTCATGTGCATCTCAAGGTGGCCGACCTGGAGCGTGCGCTCGCGTTTTACTGTGGCGTGTTGGGCTTTGAACTGATGCAGCGATTCGGGTCGCAAGCTGCGTTTGTTTCTGCCGGCGGCTATCATCATCACATCGGGCTGAACACCTGGGAAAGCGGCGGCGGTGCGCCTCCACGGCAGAGAGCGACCGGGTTGTATCATCTGGCAATTCTATATCCCACGCGAGCGGCGCTCGCCGATGCGCTGCATCGCGTCCTCGCAGCGGGGGTCGAACTTGAGGGTGCGTCCGACCACGGCGTGAGCGAGGCCATCTACTTGCGCGACCCTGATCGCAACGGAGTAGAGCTATACTGGGACAAGCCGAAAGAACAGTGGCCGCGCACGCCGGACGGCGGCGTTGCGATGTTTACGCGCCATTTGGATCTCAATGGCCTGACCGCGGAATCCAAACAATGAATACCATGAAACCGAATGATCGTGCGGCCATTGCAGCGAGGAGGGTGTTGATGCATCAGTCGGTGGCTGTGCTCTCACCCGAAACCCGAGAACCAAGTGACAGGAATTTAATACGAAACGTCGCCCGCCAGATCTGTTGCACTCTTTTGTTTCTCCTCTTTGCCTTCAGCAACGCCGTGGCCGCACCGGCGTTGGAGGTTCTCGGCAAGGACTACGAGTTTCCCAACAGGATCGCGGAATTCCCCGCTAAGCTCTCGGATTTCAAAAAGCTGGAGATCAATTCCTTCACCACGAGCGACGGGGTGAAACTCACCTATTGGGAGGCTGGAGAAGGCAAGCCGCTCATCTTCATTCCCGGCTGGTCCGCCAACGGCGCGGAGTATGTCAACGTGATGTTCCTCCTGAGCAAACATTATCACGTCTACGTTCTCGATCCCCGTAATCAGGGGCTTTCTCAGCGGGTCGATTTCGGGACGCGCATTTCCCGCTTTTCCGTGGATCTCAAAGAGTTCGTTGACCACCTTGGGGTGAAGTCGGCCAATTACTGCGGCTGGTCGATGGGAGCCGCGGTGCTGTGGAGCTACATTGAGCTGTTTGGCACGAAAGGTATCCACAAAGTGGCCTTCGTCGATGAGCCGGTCTCGATCTACTCCCATGCGGACTGGTCCGAGCAGGAGCGGCTCGACGCCGGTGGCATGACCACTTCGCCGGAAAGGATGGTCGCTGCGTTCACGGCGGGTGCTCCGGCGAATGACATGATTGTTGATATGAGTGCGACCAAGCGGGCCATGGCCACGGACTCGCCGCATTTCGTGAACTCCCAAAGCTTCGCGCGTGAATTCGTCCACAACGATCCGAAGTTTACCGCGCTTGTGCTCTTTGACCATGCCATGAACGACTGGCGCGATGTGATCCGGCACAAGATCAATGTGCCCACAGCGATCTTCTCCGGCGAATACAGCAACAACCTGCCGAGCCAGCGATGGATGAAGTCGGTGATCCCAAACGCAACGCTCTACGTCTACACCAAAGCGGAGCAAGGCGACCACTTTCTGATGTTCAAGAACCCAATTAAATTTGCCGCCGACCTCCAATCGTACTTGGAGCGGTATTGATGCCCGCGCGGAAGTTCAGATAGTTAAACTCGTCGAGCTTGATGAGACCAAGAAGAATTACAACCATCCCATGCCGGGGGCCGGAGATGGCAAAGCCCGGCATCTTTTAGCGCAAATATGAACGTAGAGAAGATAATAACTCTTGGGGCCACCTCTGTGATCGCCGATGGTTTTGACCGCAACAACCTGATCACCATCGGACAATGAATCCCACATCATCAGAACGCTTCGACAATCTAGCGGGGAGTTACGCGGCCAGCGAGGTTCACGCTGACAGTCCCACCCTTAACCGCCTGCACATGTTGCTCCCGCCCGTGGACTCGGTGTGCGACGTGGCCAGCGGTGCAGGTCATACCGGGTTGGGGTTCGCGGGAATTGCCTCTCGTATCGTCGCAGTTGATCCTGCTCCGAATATGCTCGCGCAATGCCGACGTTTGGCGGCGAACTGCGGTGTTGCCATGGACACAGTCGAGGCGTTCGTGGAAGCCATCCCCCTGGCAACAGCGTCGTTTGATTTGGTCACTTGCCGCCTGGCCGCGCACCATTTCTCTGACCTTTCCAAAGCCCTGACCGAAATGACCCGGCTCGTAAAACCGGGCGGGCAAATGGCTGTCATCGATCTGGAGGGGGATGAAAATGATTCATTCGATGAGCTCAACCACGAAATCGAAATGCTCCACGACCCCACCCATGTGCGTTCTTACACTGCTAGAAATTGGAGGGAGCTTTTCGCGGCGCACGGGTTGGAGGTAGTGGCTTGTGAGAATCGCTACAGAGAATTCCCCGCGGGTCTTACGGTAAGGAGGTGGTGCGACTTGGGCAATTCGGGCCCCGAAGCCGTGCAAGCAATCGGTGATAGATTGGCAGCCGCCCCGCCGGAATGTTTGGCGGCACTCGAAATCGTGAGGAACTGCGTCGGAGAATTTTGCATCCCTGTCCGCACGTTGCTCATCATTGGCCGCAAACCCCTATGACGGCGCAGCCCCAAAGGCGGGTGACTTGTTCCTGGGTTGGCGCTACCTTGCGCATGCGGATGGAGTCACGTCGCGAGCTCGGCGTTGGGTTTTTTCCAATAATGCTAAGCCCGTGATATTGTTGTGACGATCGGCGTCTTTTTGCGCAACCATAAGCGGATGACTGAAGAGAAGATAACGTCCGAGGCCAGTCGCGCCACGAAGGCTCAGGGCCTGAAGATTGCCGCTTTGACTGCCTACGACTTTCCAATGACTCAGGTGCTGGATCGAGCAGGAGTGCCCTTGATCGTCGTTGGAGATTCTGTCGGCATGGTTGTGCTAGGTTACCAGACACCACCTATAACCACGGCCGAAATGGAGCACCAGTTGCGAGCTGTGGCAGCGCAAAACCGCGCGGATTGATTGTTGCGGACCTGCAGTACCGTAGCTATGACGCGGTCGCCAGCGCTGTCGCCAACGCACAGCGCCTGATCACCGCCGGGGCGGAGGGTATCAAAGCCGAACGTGGTCGGGACATTCTTCCCCAAGTCCGTGCCATCATTGAGAGCAATATTCCCTTCGTTGGCCACTTGGGAATGCTGCCCCAGCATGTCCCTGAAGAGGGTGGGTACCATGTCAAAGGGGAAACGCCCGAACAGCACGAGGCGATCCTGGCCGATGCCGAAGCTTTGGCCAATGCAGGCGCCTTCGCGGTGGTGCTGGAACTCGTCGTGGCGTCGGTGGCACGGACTCTATCCCAGCGCCTGCGGATTCCGACGATTGGCATCGGCGCCGGTGGGGGGTGCGATGGCCAGGTTCTAGTTACTCAGGATCTTCTAGGAATGTTGCCCGGGCACCATTTGAAACACGTCACCCCAAGCTCAGTGCTGCCGAACAGATGATTACTGCTGTTCAGGAATGGAGACAGGCCGCTGTCCGGAAGATAGAGAATCATCAATAGAATCAAGGTGTTGATGAATTTCCGCCGTTGGTAGAATTGGAGCGAGCGAAGGGATTCGAACCCTCGACATTCACCTTGGCAAGGTGACGCTCTACCAGACTGAGCTACGCTCGCTTCCAAAAAAGGCTCGGCAAAACTACGGGAAATCCAGGTGATTGCAAGCCCTCTTTTTCCACGTGTTCCGCCGCCGAGTTGACTCAAATTAAAAGACACCGGAGGGGAAGAACTGGGGGGAGGCTGAAAGGGTCGTTGACTCATGGAAAAAAGACACCGGGAATCGGTGTGAATGAACATGAGCAAGGAAATGAAAAAAGATTGGCTGCCCAAACTGCAGGGTCGCTACGCACGACGCAGTCGGGAGGGCAAAAGCAGGATGCTCGATGAGCTCTGTGAAGACCATAAGTATGAGCGCAAGTACGCCATCAAACTGCTCCGAGGTGAGTTGCCGCTTCCAACGGGTCGGGTGCATCCTGGACCGGAGCGACGGTATGATGTGGTGGAGCCGATTGTGCGCAAGATCTGGCTGACGGCTGAACAACCCTGCGGCAAGCGTCTGGTGCCCGTCCTGCGGCAATGGTTGCCCTACTACGAAAGACGCTACGGAGAGTTGAGCGCTCGGCAACGGACTTTAATCCGGCACGTCAGCCCCGCCACAGTCGATCGGCTGTTGGGTCCAGCGCGTGCCCAGCATTCGGGCCGGGGTCGGTCGGGGACCAAACCGGGGAGTTTGTTGCGATCGGAGATTCCGATTCGCACCGGCACCTGGGATCTGAACCGGCCGGGATATCTGGAGGCCGACAGCGTGGCCCATTGCGGTGGGAGCCTGGCCGGGTGTTTCATTTGGAGTCTGACCTACACCGATATTTTAAGCGGCTGGACCGAAGGCGGGGCAGTGTGGAACAAGGGCTCTACAGGCGTGCTGGCAGCCACTCGGCAGGTGGAGGAGCGCCTGCCTTTCGCTTTGCTGGGATTTGATTCGGACAACGGAGGCGAGTTCCTCAACCATCATTTATGGGCTTACATGAGGGAGCGGAAAGTGGCGGTGGAATTTACCCGTTCGCGCCCCTACCACTCCGACGACAACGCTCATGTGGAACAGAAGAACTGGACCTGGGCGCGACAGCTCCTGGGCTATGGGCGACTGGAAGATCCGGAACTGGTGGCACCCATCAGCGCACTTTACCGGGATGTATGGGCGCCGTGGCAGAACTTCTTTCTGCCCTGCCTGAAACTGGAGAGCAAGTGGCGGGAAGGCAGTCATTGGCGCAAGCGTTACGAACTGCCCAGGACCGCCTACGCCCGGCTCTGCGCACCCGGAATCCTGCGTCCCAAAGAGCGCCGGCAATTGCGCGAGCGTTATGAAAATCTGGATCCATTCGAGTTGAAGGATCAACTGGAACAAAGGCTGAAAGGAATTCTAAAACTAAAGCCAAATTGATCGGCGCGCCGCCCCCCCCAAAGCAGCGCTGGGTTTGCCACCGCAAGGGGGCGCGAGCTAAGGCTCGACGCTCGCCCCCTTGCTCGTTTTATCTCGCAATCAAACGCCGCACGACATATTACCCAAACAAACATGAGTCTCAACCGACCGGGCTTACTCAGAACCCCCCGGTGTCTTTATTCCATGAGTCAACGGGCCGCCTTGAGCGTCGGAAAATCTGATTGTGACGACCTGCACGTTGTGGAATGCTCCGGACGCCGATGAGCGAGTTCAAATTTGCGTGCCCGGTCTGCGGACAGCACATCACGGCTGATTCCCGCACCGCCGGTTCGCAACTCGACTGCCCAACCTGTTTCCGCAGCCTTGTCATCCCGCAACCCCCGAGTGCAAGCGACTCCAAACTTGTCATCACTGCCTCCGAAGTCTCTCGCCAACGTGCTGGTTTCGAAGGCACGGTGCACTCGCCTGCGGCTGCCCCTCGCCGGCGTTTTTGGTTGTTTCGCGGGCCGGGCATTGCCGCGATTGCAATTCTCTCGATCACCGCAACGGCCGCCCTCCTGATGATCGGAGGGCATTTGCCGCTCGGAACTCGGACGGCAGACAAGGTTGACCATGATCCTGCCGTGGCTGACCTGTCGTGGCAGCTTGACTTATCCCAGGAGGAAATTCCGCCAGGACCGGCGCGCGGCAGAATCAAAGGCGGCGCTTTCGTATGTGAACGCGCGGTGTTCCAAGGCGGAACACTTAACTTGCGAATGGGAAAGGAATGGCCCCCGGATCTCGGTATCAGCATCCACCTGTATGCACGCAATCCGGAAGAACTCGCAGGCCGCTCCGCAGTTGTGAACAGCAATAACATCCGGTCTCCGCGGGTCGTCCTGAGATGGAAGGAGGAAGGCAAAACGCGTACGGAAACTTTTACGAACGGGTTTGCGATGCGATTGGAGTTTGGGCAGCAGGAGGAGAATCAGCTGCCGGGGAAAATCTATATCTGCACGCCTGACTCAGAGCGCAGTCTCGTTGCCGGAATCTTCCATGCTGAGATCCGCAGACCTGCACCGCGTTACTCGGATGCGCCGCGCTGAGGTGCCTGCCGGTCCCAGAAAGCCGATGATCGTCGAACTCATCAATACAGGCAGCGAGTTGATGGTGGGTCGCGTGCTAAACACTCATCAACAGTGGCTTTGCCGGCAACTTGCAGACGCGGGTTATTGCGTCAGCCGGCAAGTGGCGGTGCCGGATGCCGCCGAATGCATACAAGTGGCTTTGAAAGAGGCGTTATGCCGCGCCGATCTCGTAATTGTCACGGGCGGATTAGGGCCAACTTCCGA
Organism: Verrucomicrobiia bacterium; assembly: GCA_035629175.1. NCBI lineage: Bacteria > Pseudomonadati > Verrucomicrobiota > Verrucomicrobiia > Verrucomicrobiia bacterium. The sequence goes on from DASPIL010000043.1 coordinate 10,375, forward strand.
CGATGTGACACGCGATAGCGTTGCCAGGTTGTTGGGACTGCCATTGCGCGAGGATCCCGAGTTGTTGCGACAGATCGAGTTGTTTTTCACAGAACGCGGGCGTCCAATACCTGCCGCCGCTCGCGGGGAGGCCATGGTCCCTTTGAACGCGGTGGTTTTGAAGAATCGCAATGGAACAGCTGCCGGTTTGGCTTTGGAAGTTCCCGCGGGGCGGTTTCGGCACACGGAGAAGTCGTCGTGGCTCATACTTTTACCCGGTCCGCCAAGGGAACTTCGACCTATGTTTACCGAGTTTGCCCTGCCGTGGATTCGGGAAAAGTTGCCGTCTTCAGCGTTTGTATGTCGAACGTTTCGCACCTGTGGTTTGGGCGAATCGCAGGTTCAGGCGCGGGTTGGGCATCGATTGGCTGACCTCGTCGTGAAAGGGCTGTCTGTTGGCTATTGTGCGCGGCCTGGTGAAGTGGATGTGCGCCTCGCCTTCACTGGTGCGGACGCGGAAAAAAACGTTGCCGAGGGTGAGGCGTTGGTGCGCCACGCTCTTGGCGAGCACGTTTACGCCGCTGATGACGTTGCGCTCGAGGGATTGATCGTCGGCCGTTTGACTGACCTGCAGAAAACTGTCGCAATCGCTGAGTCGTGCACAGGCGGCTGCATTTCTGATCGCATCACAAACGTTCCCGGAGCTTCCGCAGTCTTCCGCGGCGCCTTCATCACGTATAGCAACCTGCTGAAGGAAAAATGCCTCGGAGTCAAAGCCGAGACACTTCGCGTGCATGGCGCGGTCAGCGAACCGGTTGTTCGCGAAATGGCCGCTGGCGCGTTGGGAAGAGGCGAAAGTGATTTTGCGATCGCTGTCACCGGGATTGCAGGCCCAGGAGGTGGCACGGATGAAAAACCCGCAGGCACAGTTTTCATTGCACTAGCAACAAGGTCACAGGTTCTGGCCTGGCGCATGATAAATCCTTGGGATCGCCGAACCTTCAAGGAAGTGACCACCCAACAGGCACTTAACATTCTGCGGCTCGCCATTTCGGCTGCGTAAGATCGTTTCTTTCAAGCGTCTGCTGTGGCGGAACAGGACACGGCTTCCGGGAGAAAATCTCTCAACTCCCCTACGCATCTGACGATTCCGTGTGAGCATTGGCTTCGAAAAGAGGCACGATGACTGCTCGGCGTAAGGGCAGGCGGAGTTTCAAAGGTTAGCGCGCCGAAGCATGGCTCCGAGCGTAACCGCCGAAGTATGATGGCAAACAAATCAATCCGTGTTGTGGTCCTGGCCTGGCTTGCCCTGGCCTGCGCGACGGCCATGGGTCAGCTCTCAAACGACGTGAGCGTGGTTCGGAGTATTGATGACATTCGCCGCCTTTCGCCGGCTGACATTGAGAACGGCGCCCGCGCAGAGATCGAAGCTGTAGTCACGCTTTCGCTGACGCGCCGCTCCTACGTTTGGATTGAGGATGAACAAGCTGGCATTCGCTTGTACTTTCGCAACCGATCGCCGTCGGTACAGCAGGGCGACAGAATTTTGGTTTCTGGCACTGTGATTCCAGGCGAGAGCGGTCCCATGCTTTTGCCGGAGGAAATCCAAGTTCGCACGAACCAGCCACTCCCGGAGCCGCCATTAAAGACATTCGCACAGTTGATTTCGTTTGCGGACTTGAACAGCCGGGTGCAGGCGGATGGGCGCCTGATTCGAATCCTTGAGAAACCTTCGCGATGGCAAGTGGAACTTGAATCGGGGACCAATCGTTTCTGGGCTGAGTTCTCCCGGCAGACGAATGATAATTTCAGCGCGTGGCTCAACGCCAAAGTGCGAGTCAAGGGCATTTGCGTCCGCCAGGTTTTTGATTGGGGCGAAACTGTCGTTCCGGTTTTGCTCGTGCAAAGCCCGTCGGACGTAACGATCCTTGCGCCGGGCGTTGCGCGGCCAGCCATCGATCCCAATGATCTTCCCATCGTGCCGATTGCGTCCCTGACGCGGGAGACCGTCAACGCGAACCCTGGAATTGTCCGGGTGCGTGGGAACATGCTCGATCAGCGGCTTGGGGAACACCTGGTGGTGCGTGACAGCACCGGAAGCCTGCGGGCGGATTCACGGGCGATGCTGATCCTGCCGCCGCGAGAGCAGGTGGACGTTTGGGGAACGCCGGCATGGGAACCCGGCGGAGTGGTCCTGCAAGATGCGACCTTTCGTTCCGCCACGACCAACGTGGCTGCGGGCCAGCCGCCGACGCGCCGATCAAAACCCGAAACGCTGCCCGTTTTGACTAAAGCGGCAGATGTGTTGGCGCTCTCAACGGAGGAAGCCGGCTGGCGCTTTCCGGTCAAGCTGCGAGGCGTCGTGTTGATTTATTATCCTGAGCGCCGGCAGTTTTTTGTTCATGACGATTCGGCAGGATTTTACGTTTCGGGCGCTTGGAATCGGCCGGACATCAAAGTGGGTGACCTCGTTGAAGTCTCCGGGATGACCGACCCCGGCGGATTTGCGCCGATGATTGTTCCGCGCGACGTGAAACTGCTCGGCACGGCCCCGATGCCGCCGGCTCGCAGAGTCACGCTCTTTCAAATGGCGAGTGGTCAATACGACAGCCAGTGGGTGGAAGCTCACGGCGTTGTTCGTTCCTTCACCTTTGAGCAAAACCTTGTTCGGCTGAAGCTTACGGATCCGGACGGCACGCTGTTTGTGTATGTACCGGCGGAGAGCGTTCCGGCAGGACTGGCCGATTCAGTTGTGCGGATTCGCGGAATTTGCACGACCCATCCGAACGCTCATAGGCAAATCACAAGCCTGGTGCTCTGGTGTCCATCTTTCGACTACGTCAAAATTGAGGAGCGGGGAGGCGCAAATGGCGGCGTTATAGAAACTCAGTCGATCGCAAGTCTTGGCCAGTTTCATCCTCACAACGTTCTGCAGCGCAAAGTGAAAATCGAAGGAGTAGTGACGCTGCGTCAGGACGAGCGAACGTTCTTTGTCCAGGACAGCGAAACGGGTATCGAGGTTCAGGCCGCCCGTGCGAATAGCAAGGTTCAGCCCGGCGACCATGTCACCGTAACTGGCTATCCCAGCTACGGAAACTTCGGGGTTGTTCTTAGGGATGGCGTTTTTGACGTCCGCGATCATCCCGGATTGCCATCGGCTAATGTCATCTTTGGGCAAAGCCCGCTGCAACCGCCTTTCCACAACACGCGTGTAACGATCGAAGGCCGCTTGCGTTACCGAACCCGCATCAACCAGCGCGAGGTTCTGACGATGCAATTACCCGGGCGAATCTTTGAAGTGGATTCCTCTTCCCGGCTCGCTGAAGCGGAGCATCTCCCGGTGGGAAGCCTGTTGCGCATCACAGGGGTCTACCGAGTTCTCGTGGATGAAGTCAGAACTCCGACCGGATTTCAGTTGCTGGTGGATTCGAATGACGACGTGGAGATTTTAGAGAAGCCTTCCTGGTGGACTGTGCGCCACACGCTCGGTGTTGTCGGACTGCTGGTCCTGCTGGTCGCCGCCACCACGCTATGGGTGCTGATGCTTCGCCGCCGCGTCCAGGAACAAACAAGGAGCCTGCAAAACAGCGAGATGAAATTCCGCTCACTCGTGGAGCAATCGCTTGTGGGTGTTTACATCATTCAGGATGGCCGCTTTGCGTATGTGAATCCCCGGCTCGGGGAAATTGTCGGCTACACGACGGACGAACTGCTGGCGATGTCCTCGCTGGGCGAGGTCGTTGTGCCGGAGGATAGGGAACTGGTCCGCGACCAGATTGAGCGCCGCGTGGGCGGCGAGGTCGTGACCGCGCATTATAGTTTTCGCGGTTTGCGCAAGGATGGCGGCATCGTGCACGTGGAGGTTTTGGGGAGCCGAACAGAGTTCAACGGGCGTCCGGCCGTCCTCGGAACGGCGCTGGACATCACGGCGCGAAAGCAGGCAGAGGAGGAATTGTTCAACTCGCGGCAGATGCTGCGCACCGTGCTGGACACGATTCCGCAGCGCGTTTTCTGGAAGGACGGCAATTCGGTTTTCACCGGCTGCAATCAGGCATTCGCCAGCGATTGCGGATACCACGATCCCGTTGAGATCCTCGGGAAGACGGATTTCGACATTCATCAGCGTGAAGCTGCCGAGACGTATCGGGCGGAGGACAGTGAGCTCATGCGCAGCGGCACGGGACGTTTCAATTACGAGGTCCTCCACACGCGTGCCGACAGCACGCAGACCTGGCTGCGCTTGAGCAAGACGCCATTGTTCGACAAGCACGGACGCGTCACTGGAGTCCTCGGGACGTATGAGGACGTAACCGATCACAAGAAGGCGCAGGCGGCGCTGGCGGAAGCAAGCACACTCATGGAGACGCTGCTGGCGAACAGTCCGGATTACATTTATTTCAAGGACCGCGAGTCCCGTTTCGTGAGGGCCAGCCAATCGCTCTCGACGATGTTCAAACTGCAGTCATGGCAGGACCTTGTTGGCAAAACCGATTTCGATTTCTTCAAGGAAGAACACGCGAAGCAGGCGTTTACCGACGAACAAAACATCATTCGCACGGGCAAGCCGCTGGTCGCGAAACCCGAAAAGGAGACTCATCCAGACGGTCGCATCACCTGGGCATTGACCACAAAAATGGCCTGGCGCGACAACGCTGGAAACATCATTGGCACGTTTGGCATTTCGAAGGACGTGACCGAACTTAAACGAGCCGAAGCGCGGCTGGCGCACGAACAGGGGTTGTTCCAGGCGCTGGTGGAGAACCTTCCCGACGCCATTTATTTCAAGGACAGGGAGTCCCGCTTTGTGCGAATGAGCCGTTCGAAGGGAGAGCGTGCGCGGCAGTCGCTTGCCAAAAAGTTTTCGGAATCGCATCCCGACGAGCCGCTGCCGGAATACCTTGCGAATGCGGAGGCGGCTGCGCGCTTCCTCGTGGGGAAGACGGATTTCGACATTTATCCTGAGAATCGCGCGCGTCCGGCTTACGAGGAGGAACAACGCATTCTCACAACGGAACAGCCTTTGATCGGCCATATTGAAAAAATTATTGATGCCGACTCAGGAAAACCGGTGTGGTTCCACACCACGAAGATGCCGTGGCGGGACGAGACCGGAACGGTGATCGGAACCTTTGGAGTGACACGCGACATCACGGCGCTGAAGGAAGCTGAAGCTGTACTTGACTACGAACGCGAACTCTTCCGCACGTTGCTCGATCATTTTCCGGATTCGATCTACTTCAAGGACCTCGAATCGCGGTTTGTGCGTGTGAGCCGGTCCAAGGCGCAGGAGGCCATGGGAATATTGCAGTCGAATTTCCGGGTGACGCATCCTGGCAAAGCCTTTCCCGACTACCTTCAGGACGTCGAGGCGTTCGAGCAGTATCTGCTGGGCAAGAGCGATTTCGAGACATTCGCCGAGGAAAGAGCCCGGGCGGCCTTCGACGATGAACAGACCATCATTCGCACAGGCGTGCCGCTGCTCGGCAAGGTGGAGCGCACACGGAGGATTGATGGTGAGGTGACCTATTGTCTCTCCACGAAGATGGCGTGGCGAAACAAGGAGGGGCAGATAATCGGGACATTCGGTGTTTCGAAGGACATCACCGCTCTCAAGGCGGCGGAAGCGCAGCTCGAAACCGCGCATCAGCGCCTCGTCGAAACTTCGCGCCTTGCAGGGATGGCCGAGGTGGCGACAGATGTGCTGCACAACGTGGGCAACGTGCTGAACAGCGTTAATATTTCGTGCTCGCTCGCGATTGACCGCATCAGGACCTCCAAGACGGGGGGGCTTTCGAAGGTCTCTGCCCTGCTTGGCGAGCACAAGGACCGGCTCGGGGACTTCTTCACGCGCGATCCTCGCGGACAACAAATTCCCGAGTATCTCAATGCTCTGGCGGACCATCTTCAGGATGACCAGACCGTGCTGCTGAAGGAACTCGAGCAATTGCTGAAGCACATTGACCACATCAAACAGATTGTGGCGATGCAGCAGAGTTACGCGAAGGTTGCGGGGGTTCGCGAGACCATTACGGCAGTTCAGTTAGTGGAGGATGCGTTGCATATCAACGCTGCTGCACTGGTCCGCCACGATGTTCATGTGAAGCGTGAGTTCAGCGATGCGCCGCCGATCAACACGGAAAAGCACAAGGTTCTTCAGATCCTTGTGAATCTCATCCGCAACGCGAAGTACGCAATGGATGATGCAAAGCGCCAGCACAAGCTGATGACCATCCGCATTGGAATGGAAGGTGGGAACGTCAGGATCGATGTGATTGATAACGGCGTAGGAATTCCTCCCGAGAATCTGACGCGGATTTTCGGTCATGGATTTACCACGCGGCGCAACGGGCACGGATTTGGCCTTCATAGCAGCGCGATTGCCGTCAAGGAGCTGGGTGGTTCACTTGAAGCCCATAGCGAAGGTCCTGGCGCGGGTGCCACGTTCAGCCTCCTTCTTCCGCAAAATTGTGTAACCAGCAGTGAAAGCCCAAAGTATGAATCCGCCGCGATCTGAAACCGAGCCGCGTCTCCTGATCATCGACGACAATCCGGCGATCCACGACGATTTCCGCAAGATCCTTGGCGCGCGGTCCAGCACGCACTCGCGGCTCGATAACATCGAAGCCGAATTGTTTGGTGAATCGAGTTCTCCCATGGAGCGGGCTGGCTTTCGCATTGATTCCGCGTACCAGGGACAGGAAGGGCTGGCAATGGTTCAGAAGGCGATGCAGGACGGTGATCCGTATGTGATGGCGTTTGTGGATGTGCGGATGCCTCCCGGGTGGGATGGCGTGGAAACCCTCGAACGCATCTGGCAATGTTCGCCGGAACTGCAGGCTGTCATCTGCACGGCGTATTCTGATTATTCCTGGGATGACATGACGAAGCGTCTGGGACAGACGGACAACCTGCTGATCCTAAAGAAGCCTTTTGAAACCGTCGAAGTGCTGCAGCTCGCGCACGCGCTCACACAAAAGTGGAATCTCGCACGCCAGGCAAAACTGCGGCTCGAGGATCTGGATCGCATGGTGCGCCAGCGGACCGAAGAGTTGCGGATCAGTGAGGAACGATTTTCAAAGGCGTTCCACAGCAGCCCGAATCCGGGGGCGATCCTGAGCCTCACCGATCGCCATTTCCTCGACTTCAACCAGACGTTCATTGATCTCAGCGGTTATCCCGCAGAACGGCTCTCGACCGAAACAGACCAGGAGCTTTGCATCTGGGTCAAGGGTTCGGACGCAAACGCAGGATCGTTTCTGCCTGAAGGCCGATTGCGCAGTCTTCCGTGCCAGCTGCGGCGGACCGACGGCACTCTCCGCCAGATTGTCCTTTCGTCGGAACCGATTTCCGTTGGTCCAACACCCTGCCTCCTGCTTGTGGTTGAAGACATCACCGATCACCTGAAGCTGGAATCCCAACTGCGGCAGGCGCAGAAGATGGAAGTAATTGGGCGCATGGCGGCGGGGATTGCCCACGAGTTCAACAATGTCCTGACGGTGATCCAGGGGAACACCGGGCTTCTGCAAACCGTTCATTCAGACAAGCTGGACCGGAATGCATTATTGAACCAGATCATGCAAGCGAGCCAGCGCGCGGCGACATTCACGAAGCAATTGCTCGCCTTCAGCAGAAAGCAGGTCCTGCAAACACGGCTGCTTGATCTTTCAAATGTCGTGCAGAACACGCGCAAGATGCTCACCCAGTTGCTCGGTGAGAAGTACACGGTGCAGGTGCATTCGAGTGCGCCGCTGCCTCCGGTCATGGCTGACGACGGCAGTCTGCAACAGGTGCTCATCAACCTCGCGTTGAACGCGCGGGACGCGATGCCCAAGGGGGGAAGCATCGAGATTCACACAGAGGTCTGTGTCATCGACGAATCCACGGTTCAAGCAAATCCAGAAGCGCGCGCCGGCCGGTTCGTCCGGCTCACTGTCGCGGATCACGGATGCGGGATGGAACCGCAGGTGCTTGCCCGGATCTTCGATCCATTTTTCACGACCAAGGAAGTAGGGAAGGGAACGGGCCTCGGCCTTTCAACCATTCACGGGATCATCAAGCAACACGAAGGCTGGGTGGATGTCACCAGTGAGATGGGGCACGGCTCGCAGTTTCAGATTCATTTGCCCGCGTGCGAAGGGACTGCGACGCAGCGTGCGCTTCAGGTTGAGCAAAGGCTGCCCGATCCGGGCAAGGGGGAAACCGTGCTTGTGGTGGAAGACGAGGTGGCGGTGCGGGAACTCGCGTGTTCAGCGCTTCAGAAACGCGGTTACCAGGTGCTCAAGGCGAGCAACGGCCCGGAAGCGGTCACGGTCTGGGAGCGCAGCAAGAATCCCGTTCACCTGCTGCTCACCGACATGATCATGCCGTGCGGAATGACTGGCGGAGAACTGGCGAAGGCGCTGCAGGGCCGAAATGACAGCCTAAAAGTGTTGTTCACCAGCGGTTACAGCCCCGAAATACTTCGCAAGGACGCCATGTTCGTCCAGGGAATCAATTTCCTGCCGAAGCCCTACGATTTTCCCACGCTGTTGAAAGCCGTGCGGATTTGCCTCGATGGCGGGAAGTTCTGCCTTCCCCCCACCACGCCGGAATCAGTGGCGGTAAAATAATGAAAAGCAAAAAGCCGCAGGCGTTCAACACCTGCGGCTCATCAGCAAAACCTTCTTAGCCGTTGTCGCCGATCGCCTCGACCGGGCAGCCTTCCTTGGCTTCTTTGCAACGTGCTTCTTCCTCGTCGTTTTCAGGCTGCTTGTACACGAAAGAATAGCCGCCGTCATCGTTGCGCTTGAAATTATCCGGCGCCGTTTCGCGACACAAATCGCAGTCGATGCACTGGTTGTCGACGTAATACTTGCCTGCCGTGTTCTCCGGGTACTTGTTTGCTACATCAGCCATAAAATTTTGCCTTTCTCGTGGGCACGGAAACTATGCGGTTCACCAACGGTCATGGCAAGTCAGGATTCCTTGCCGTGCTGTTCGGTTCACATTTATGCTCCCCCCTCATGCAAGCCAGTACGCAGCGCAAAACAAAGATCGTGGCGACTCTCGGTCCCGCCACGGATTCCGCAGAGATGATCGGAAAACTGATCGATGCCGGAGTCAATGTGTGCCGACTCAACATGTCGCACGCCCCCCATGATTGGGTTCGCCGCGTCGTTCGCGATATCCGCGCGGCAGCACTCTCTCGCAATCGGCATGTTGGAATTCTGATGGATACGCAGGGACCGGCGATTCGCACCGGTGAACTCAGCGTCCCGCTGAATCTCCAGCCTGGCCAGAAATTTACCCTGACAGTCCGCGGCGAACGCAGCGAGGAGGTTCACTCCGTGGATGTCAATTACGAGAACTTCGTCAACGACATCTCTGTGGGCGACGTGGTGCTGCTCGACAACGGAGCGATCGAAATGAAAGTGCTGGCGAAATCCGGCAACAAGGTCGAATGCGAAGTTCTAACGCAGGGCACCCTGGGGAGCCGCCGGCATATCAATCTTCCCGGCGTGAAGGTCAGCCTCCCGGCGTTGACGGCGAAGGATATACGCGACGTGTTGTTGGGCGTGGAACTGCAGGTGGACCTGATTGCCCTCTCGTTTGTTCGCGAAGCCCGCGATCTTCTGCAGCTGAAGGAGTTGTTTGAATCCGGCAAGCCGCGGCCGCTGGTGATCGCGAAAATCGAGGACCAGCAGGCGGTCACGAACTTTGAGGAAATCGTTCGTGAAGCCGATGGCATCATGGTGGCGCGCGGCGATCTCGGAATTGAAATTCCCTACGAGGAACTGCCGATCGTCCAGCGGCGCATCGTGAAAACATGCCTTCGATACGGGAAGCCCGTGATCGTCGCAACACACATGCTGGAAAGCATGATTGAGTCGCCGATGCCAACTCGCGCGGAAGTCACAGATGTTGCGAACGCAGTCTATGAGCAGGCGGATGCGATCATGCTGAGCGGCGAAACCACCGTGGGCCAGCATCCGCTGAGATGCATCGAGGTTTTTGATCGGATTGCAACGCGCATTGAACGCAGCGGCGGAGCGAATTTTTACGAACAATCGGAATTAGTCAGCCCGCGGCAGAAGCTGGTGAAGAGCGCGGTCGTGCTGGCAAACGAACTGAAGGCGGAGGCTGTTCTCGTGATCACACGCAGCGGCAACATGGCTCGTTATTCGGCGTGGCTTCGCCCCCGCCATTCCCGTATTTACGCCCTGTGCCCAAATGAAAAGGTTGCAGCGGGGCTGACCCTGAGCTGGGGCGTGACCCCGTTCGTCGTGCCATTCGATCTGATCAATCCCGAGAACACAATCGAAGCGGCCTTGCCTCTCCTCGTCGAGCAGGGCGGCTTGCATCGCGGCACCACCGTGGTGGTCATCGGATCCATCGTCGTGGGAGAGCAGATCGTGGACGCAGTCCAAATGCGGGTGGTGTGAGGGCGTGCCGACGTCACGGGCGGGCCGCCGTGCTTTTGTTGCTCTCGGCCTCAAACCGGTAGCCGATCTGGCGGATGGTATGGATGAAGCACGGGTTGGCGGGATCAGATTCAATCTTGTTCCGCAGCGTGGTGACAAAGCGGTCGATGCTGCGGGTCGTCACGAGACAATCGTAACCCCACACCGCGTTCAGAATTTCATCGCGCGTGAGGGCCCGCCCGGGTTTCCGCGTGAAGAATTCCAGCAGCTTGAATTCCTTGGGCGATAACTCAACTTCGCGTCCGCCGCACGTCAGGCGCCGCGCTGCAGAGTCCAATTTGAAACCGCCAAATTCAAACACGTCCGGCGTTTCCTTTCGAACCCGCCGCAGCAGGGCCGCGGCGCGGGCCAGCAATTCGCGCACGCTGAATGGCTTCGTGAGGTAATCATCCGCGCCGAGGTTAAGCCCCAGGATGATGTCCGATTCCTCCCCTTTCGCTGTCAGCATGATGATCGGCACCTGAATCTTCTGTTCGCGGACCAATCGGCAGAGTTCGTACCCGTTGATTCGCGGGAGCATGACATCCAGAACGATCAGGTCGGGTTGTGCATTGAGGGCGAGCTTCAACCCCGCGTCTCCATCCATGGCCGTGAAAACCCGATAGCCCTTGAACTCGAAGTTGTCCTTGAGAGCGATCGACATCGTCGGATCGTCTTCAATGATTAAAACGGTTTCCATTGTTCTGATTGGATCAACCTCGATGGCACAGTGCCGCATTCGCGCGGGCCGGGGACGGCAACGCCGCCGGAATCTGCACAGTAAAAGTGCTTCCTTCGCCGGGTTGGCTTTTCACCGTCACGCGGCCTTTATGCCCGTCCACGATGAATTTGACAATGCTGAGTCCCAGGCCGCATCCCTCCACCTGCCGGGCGAGCGAGTTGTCGACCTGGTAAAAGCGATCGAAGATCCGGCGCAGATGGCGTCGATGCAATCCTATGCCATTATCCGAGACGGCGAACGAGACGCTTCCCGCTTCGGCAGAAACCGTGAGCCCGATTCGCTTGTGGCTTCCGCTGTACTTGCAGGCGTTCTCCAGCAGGTTAACCAGGACAGTAACCATCGCATCTCGGTCTGCGATGACCTGCGGCAAACCGGGCGAGACACTGAGCTCCACCGGGCAGCGCGCGTCCGCGAACTTGGTCTGCAGGGATTCCATGGCATCGTTGACGATATCGGCAGCATCCACTGCGACACAGTTGAATGCAGCTTTGTTGCGCTCCATGCGCGAGAAGGTCAGGAAACGATCGATCAACCGGCTGAGGCGCTCATTTTCCCGCGCGGTCATCCGCAGGTACTGGCGCGCCTGGGAGTCGTCCCGCACGTTGCCTTCCAGCAGAGTATCCACAAGGACGCGCATCGACGCCAGGGGCGTTTTTAGTTCATGTGAAACCGTGGCAATGAAGTTGTTCTTCATCTGGTTTAAACGAATTTGACGGCCGATTGCCTGTGTCGCAAGGGCGGCTGCGACCAGGATCAGCAGGATGACCAATGCGCCCGTCCAGAGATACGTTGTAATCTGCCGCTGCGCCGCCCGCTCAAAGACATCGCCGTCCTGAAAGTGCAGCGCAATTTTCCATCCGCCGAACGGATCGGGCAAAGTGGCCGTGGTAAACGCGGGGCTGCTCACACCCCCGCTTCGCACGATCACGGCTCCACCACTGTCGAAAATCTCAAATGCGGATCCCTGCTCGCTCAGCACATCGCGATACGACGCGAACAGCTGTGCGAGCCCGTTCGTGTTCAGCAAGAGCAGCGCCGAGCCGCTTCGGGTCGTGGTTTCAAGCGCGTGCAACTTCTCGCCTTCGACAAGCACGGGAAAACTTTGGGCCTTTCGATGAAGCATTGAATCCAGGTTGGCCGCGGCTGTGAGGGAACGTTCCTCAGCCCTGATCCACTCCTGCAGTTCGCGCGTCGCGTCCGGGTCTGCCCCCAGTTCCTTCAAAATGTGCAGCACGCGGTGCGCGAGGAACACGTTTTGAGCGGGCGAGAGGATCGGATGGGAATCTTCAATGTTGAAAATCTCTCCCAACAGCGATTCGAGCAGCCGGCGTTGGAGGGTGCGATGCGACTCGCCCTCGGAATATCGGCTCAGGACGTTGACGAGAAACAAACGTGCGCGTTGTACCGACATGCGACTTGCCGTATCGAGTGCTTGCACGTTCGGGAAGGCAGCCGTTTCCGCAACCTCAATGGATTCCTCCAGCCGTTCAAGGCGAACGAGGCAACGAGCGCGCCCGAGCCGGGCTGCGATAGCAATCGAAGGGTCGGCGTGGCCCTGCAATCTTTCATACGCCTCGGCCGCCTGCGCGAACTGCTGCTTTCCGAGTTCCAATTCCCACGGCACGGCGAGTGCATGTTCCGAAGAAACGTCGTCCCCTGCCAAACCGCTCACGCGCGGGTAAAGAATCCCGCCAGCCGAATCGTGCAACACAAGCCCCTGCACTGCATTGGACGACACGAGCGAACGCAGGGCCACATAGGGATTGCTGCTGTTGGAATCGAGGATCGCGGTGATCTCCTCCAGCGATTCCTTGACGCGCGCGCCCGCGGCAGCGATTCGATCCTGGTATAATCCCGCAACCTTCTGCTGGATCACGAGCCGCTCGTTGGCAACGACGCGGCTCATGAACCAGAGCAGGCTCACGGTGGGCAGCAGCACAGCCACCGTGAGCAGCGCGAGCCAGCGGATCTGGATGTTGCGATTCGGGATCATGGAGAAACCCGGATGCGCAGTTCAGGGAATCTTCGCAAGGGAAACAATTTCCGTTTCAGGCAAGGCATAATTATAAACCCGCACGTCATCCAGGAGCCCGTTAAACCCGCGGCCCTTCTGTTCGGCGTTGTCACCGATCAGAACGTCAAATGCGTTCTGTCCCATGGGACCCGTCCGCGGCTGAACCGCGGCGCGTTTGCCATCGATGTACAGGCTCATCTCCTCGCCGCTGTAAACTGCAGCGACGTGGTGCCATTCGTTAGGTGCAATCAGGCTGGCGCTGTCCAGCCGCGAATTGCCTTCCCAATGCCCATGAACGCTGAAATGCAGGCGCGGTTCGAGATCGACCGTGGACAATCGCCATGAGGTGTCGCCCTTGCTCACGACGGCCATCCAGCCGGTTGAAACAGAGCGCAGGTTCATCCAGCACGCGACCGTCACCTGGCTTGCAAGATTGAAAGCTTCCTTTGCCGGGACCTGCACGAATCCTTTGCCATTCAAGTCAATCGCGCGTCCCAGCCTGCCGGGCTTCCGTTGAACTTCGCCCACCGGCGTTCCATTGTGATTGCCCCCGCTGCTGTCCATCGCGGTTCCCTGTTCCTCATCGAATTTCCACCAGCCGATCATCCCACCCAGGACCGCGTTGCCAAACAACTCCGGACGCATGTAAGCCAGATCGGTCCCGTCGCGCCAGACGACCTTTGAATCGCGCTTGCCTGAATCGTTGTCATTGATGTGAACGTCGAGCCCGAATTGAGCGCCGGACGACGGTTTGGCGCCGAGGGTAGCCCAGGGAAACCGGACCTCGAGGCGGTATCCTGAGGCCGTCTTGACCATCGCCGATTGAACCCCTTGCGTGCGCTGGTGCCTGGCTTCCCGCATGTCGAGGGAGCCGGAATTCCAGCGGAAACTGTAATGGTAATCGGTTGATCCATAGTCCGTCCGCTTTGCGTTGGTTGCGTCGATGTAGATTTCCACGCCGTCGTCCTGGAACCAGTTCGCTTCGTCGTGATCGCGGCGCAGAATGTCGTCCGTCACCTCCACAAGGAAGTAGAGGTTGTTCTCGTCCCACAGCGTCCTGTATTGCGCGGCGAGGTCGCTGCCATTCGCAGGCTTTTCGAAGACGGCTTTGCTCAACACATGCGCGCCGCCCTGCGCCCAAACGGCATCCACTTCGCCATCGATCGCAGGCGCGGACGCAACAGGCGCAACGACGGCCGGCATCTGCTGGCGCAGCATTGTGGACCGCGCCTCTGCGGCAGCTTCCTCGCTGATTCGAGAGATCGTATTGATCGGGCCCATGATTTCGTGCAGGGGCGGGAGGCCTTCCACGCTGATGGACAAGGCCAGTTCATTTGGCTGTTCGTCCGAGCGCAATTGAACCGTGGTGCTGGCAACGGCCTGGGCCAGTGCCTTCACCTGAACTTCAAGCTCCTGCTGTTTTGCGGCGCTCATGTTGCCCGGATCCGAATTCTGCGCCAGCAGGTCCACGAGGCCGCCCGCATTCGCCATCAGCACCTTCGCCGCGGTGGGTTGAATCGAGGCGATAGACTTTGCCAGCGGACCGCTTGTTCTCGCCGATTTACCGGCGCGCAACGAGGCCGACGCGCTGTCGAGAACCTGTTTGCTTGCGGTGACCAACGTTGTGCCGTTCACCTGTTCGAGATAGGCAAAGACTTCGTTGGCCTGGCCAGCGGGAGTCATTTGAAACTTTCCCGCCGCGGCGTTTGCTTCGCCTGTATGAATCAAATTTGGAATGCTGAACATGCGCGCCAGCAGGTCGCGGGTCTGGCCTGGATTACGGCTTGTGAGCGCAATTCCCAGAGATTCTATCAACGCGAGCTTGGGATCCGTTTGTTTGCTTCCCGGCGGCATGAGGAACAACGTCACTTGTTGCAGGTTGGCGAATACCTCGCGACCAAGGTCAAGACCCGTGACTTGCTGGATGCGGTTCTGGGCTGCCGCAACCTGCGCCGAATCCGGTCCGTTCAGCGCAAAGCTCGCAAATGCAATAGCGCCCGCAGGAACCACATCTAGCGCACGCGGATTCAGGTTTGGGGTGTGGATCAGGCCGAATGCCAGGGATTGGTGGCTGGCTTTATAGAGCGTTCGCACGTTGCAGCCAATGCCGTCGTCTCGAAGCGAGAACGACAGCGTCATGCAATCCATGTTCTTGAAATCGGCGAACGCATTGGCGGTCAGCATTTCTTTGGGAACATCGTCGGGCGGAATGAGTTCCAGTGCTTTTGCATACGCTTCGTCGGTCTTCATCCACAGCGTAAGGACATCCTCCTGCCTCTGTTTGCGCGTGAGCTTTGAGAATACGTCGTTTCGCGACGCCAGAGTGGGTTGCTTGAGCGTGCCTTTGTATTGCTTGACGCTCCAGCCGAGTTCCTTCGCCGGCTGCGTTGCAATGATCACCTTGTCATCATAGGCCACTCCCACCATGTCCTGGATCAGCACCACGTTCATTCCCTCGATGGAACTTGCGGGCTTGCCCGCCATTCCAAGTGCTGCGAGCAGGATTCCCCTGAGCGCATCACTCTTGCCCGGATAGAGCACCGCGACGCACGAAGGAGGACCGTGCTGGCTGAAGCTCGTGATGCCGATTGCGGAGCTTCGTATTTTTTTGAACTCCGCCAGCATGCTGGGATTAAGCAGTGCGGCGATCAGGTTCGCCGGTGAAGGCTGGCTTTCGTTTGCAGGTCTGCCTCCCATGGCAGCCAGCGGATTTTCGTAAGGCGTTCCCTTGAGCATTGTCACAAGGGTTTCAATCTGGCGACCCGGGCTGCCCAACTCCAGGTAGAGGAGCGTATTGACCGGCATGAGGGTGGCGGGATCGAAATTGGTAAGGTCCTCCAGGACGAGGCGTGCTTTGTCGACAAGCTCGGTCTGGTCGGAATAATCGGCGGCCAATTTTTGGAGAGAAGTCCGTGCGCCGGCTTCATCCTTCACCTTCAGGTAACACATGCCCTGCCGGTAAAGGGCTTGCGCGATCTGGGGGCGCGTGGCATTCGCCGCACCTGCGACTTCAGCGTAGTTCGTGATGGCAGCCTTGAGATCGCCCTCGACTTCCTCGGCATAAAGGCCGCGCTGGAGCAGTTCGCTTGGGGTGGCACCGCGAAGCGCTGGAGCGAGGCACGCGAAGGCGGCGAGGAGCAGCGTCAGTTTGATCACGTTCAATGTTTTCATAGTTTGAAGGGCAATGGAGCCCGGGTTTGCTCCGCTACTCTAGAGACTGATTGTTACCGTTGTGCTACCGCGCCGTCCTTTTATAAACAAAAAACTCCCGTGGTTGAGCTCTTCCGAAAAAAGCCAACGGGATTTTTTCACCGCCGGGGAACGACTGATACACACGGATCGAGGGAAAGAATTGAACCACCACAAAAACACGAAATACACGAACAAGAAGGAGAACCTGGTCCGCTCGAACGTGAGCAAGCGGAGACAATGCTTGACGACGGATGGACACGGATCAGGGAAAACCTTGAACTATCATAGAGCACATAAAATGAAACTTCATCATGGGTCTGTTTCGTTGCAACAGGCGCCCACCAAAATGTCGCGTGACTGCCTCGCGACATTTAGCCCTGACGGATTCTGAATCAGGGTGCGGCGACGTTCCAAGTGCTTGTCGAGTTCGACATAAAGTTGATTCACTTTCTTGTCGAGCTCTGAAATTAAAGAGGATTTCATCTGGCTCAACCACAACCTCGGAGCCAATTTCTTCCTCACGAACTCATTGTTGGTTGCGATGACGAACACGGGGACGCACACGGGGCTTGCCAACACGTTCACAACCGATCTCTCGGCGCAATTGAAGAAGAAGACAACATATCCACCCCTGATCTATTCCAATCTAACGCTTGCGGTGGAAACAACATTCAGCCCGCAGGCGCAACGAGATTTCGATGTTCCGGATCGTGGCTTTCACTACGACGCGCTGGACTATGCGTTCGGCGGGCTGAATGCCGGGACCAATGTGGTTTTCACCGCCGGAACGGCGATTGGATGGTTTGAGCTTCCGGGTTCGAGCGGCCCGGGATACGGGTTGTCGTTGCCCAACGATGTCACGGCGATGTTCACAGGAACTGCGACATTACCCTGTGTTTTTGCTCGATACTCAACCGTTCAGGAGGGAGTAAACGGACATTGGAAAGACAAGGGCTGGCTGGCTGGGATTCGCAGCACGGGCACAATGATCACCAATCGGCCGTCGCGAGTTGTTGCCCAGTTTCTTCACAGCTATCTGCCCGCTGGCGGGCCCTGTCATTTCCGGGACTACAACAATATGCTCCGCGTGACCGCAAACCACTCCGAGTTTTACGTTGGGAACCTGGGTGGTTACAATACGCAGAGTTCTTACACGAACTGCCTGTTTGATCGGATCTACCTTGTGAATAACACGAGCGTGTCCACAGCGTGGTTTATTCTTCGCAACACTACCCATTACGGCGGATGGATCGATTTTGGGCACTCAGAGTCAGGGCCGCCCTATTGGTTCTCCAGCATTGTCGATTGTGCCTTCGATGGGACGGCGATCACAATGGGCAATCCGTCTGGAGGGAATCCGCTTTATGTGTTTAATGATTTTAACGCGTATTTAGTTGGATCTAATAACACAATTCCAGCGGGTCCGAATGACATTAATGTCGGTAGTTTTGGGTGGATGAGTGGTTGGTCCCGGCCCGGGAGGTTCTTCTTGCCGTGGACCACCTCTCCGCTGGTCGATGGAGGAAGCACGACCGCAGATCAACGCGGGCTATTTCATTTCACAACTTCCCCTTCTGATGGGATGAAGGAGGAAGATTCGCAGGTGGATATTGGCTACCACTATGTCGCGGTGGACTGGCCCGATATACCGATGGATGAAGACCAGGACGGCACTCCTGATTACATCGAGGACGCTAATGGTAATGGCATTCTGGATAGCGGCGAAGCGCGATGGGATGATGCGAGCGATTCGGGACTGAGAGTCTGGATCACGCGGCCGACCTCCGGTTCGATCGTCCCCTGATGCCCGAATACAATACAAACCACCATGAAATTTCAGGCAAACATTCTTCAGGCCATCGTGGCAATGCTTCTTGTGTGCGATGGCAATATTTCTTTCTGTGCGGAGGTGCCCAATTCATTGGATGAAGTGGAAACCACGTTGCGTCAAGCACCGCTCTTCAAGGAACCCCTGATTTGGGTCGGCTCGGAGCGTCCACCAGAATCTCAGACGCGTGCTCTGTATGAGATTGCTGCTGTTGAAGCCTGGAATGATAACGCTTCGGCCGACGAAAAAGTCTCCCGGTTCGAGAGCTTTATTGCGCAATATCCCGATTCTGCGTGGAATCCCGCGTTGCTGGCAAATCTTGGGGTGTATTACCGTTCAGAAGGGAGGTACACCAAAGCATTGGAGCGCTGGTCCGAAGCGTGGCGTCGCACAGCGAACTTGACTGATTACAGGAGCCGGCATGTGGCTGCGTTCACCGCGGCCTATTGGTCACAGCTATTATCGAGTTTAGGCCGCATCGACGACATGGAAGCGTTGCTTGCTGTCGTTAAAACCGATGTCACTGCAAAATCATTGTTTGCAAAGGAAATCGAAGCTGCCAATCGATCTTTGGCGATCATGAAGAATCAACCTGCCGCCGCCTTCCGATGTGGAACATTTGCGCTATTCCACGCCGCGCAGGCGTTCGGCGAAGCTTCGAAATGTCAGTCACTGCTGTCGCTCAATTCGCCTCGATCAGGTTTCTCTCTCCAAAATTTGGTGGAGTTTTCGGCGAATTACCAACTCGGATTCGCCGCCGTTCATCGCGGTTCAGGAGGCGAACTGATCGTCCCCTCGGTCGTTCATTGGAAGGAGAATCACTATGCCGCCATAGTGGAGAAGCGGCGAGGGGCGTACAAGGTCATTGACCCGACGTTTGGCGGATCAAAATGGTTGAGCGCTGCGGTCATTAATGAGAATGCGAGTGGCTATTTCTTGATCCAATCTGGCGACCATCCGGCCTCGTGGCGAAGCGTCGATCCGGATGAGGCATCGACGGTTTTCGGCAAGGGAATCGAGAATAACGGTGAGCCAAATCCATCCGGATGCCCTTGTGGGACATGTCCTCCTCCATGCGCGCCAGGCTCTCCGGGATCCGGAAACGGAGGCAACGGGCCGGGCAGCTGCGGTTCCGCATGCGGCGTGAGGGTTGGGGCCGCAAAGGCAGGAATGCCCGATTGGGAAGTTCAAGAGCCATATATTTCACTTTGGCTGCACGATCGGCCGATGTTCTACGATCTCAGCCTCGGCGGGCAGTTTGCTCTCGATATGACCTACCACCAACGAGAAACGCGAGCTGCCCCGGGTTCCTGGAACACAAACGTTTTCAACTTCGGGCCGAGTTGGAACTGCAACCTCCTCACTTATATTCTTGTGAAGGGGACAGTCACGCACGATCAGGAAACAGTCGACTGTGACCCGGAATCAGAAAGTGAATGCTGCACTCAAGCAGTGGTTACAGGCAATATAGAGCTCTCCGAATTCGCCCCGAAAGGCGGTCTTCGACGACACGTTTGGGATGGAGAACTCGCTCCCTGGTTGCGCGACACCAGGACACACGCACAGTTAAAACCGGTCGGGTATGACACCGTAACAACCCTCCCTTCTGCCTGTGGATACTCGTACGACCAACGCGTGGTTCACTTCAAGACAGCTACTTTGGATTATCCTGATGGAAGCACGGCGGCATTCGGTTTGGTCGTTACAACGAGCACTCTTCCCGAAGAGAAGCTTGCATTTATCACCTCACTCACCAACCCGCAGGGGCAGGTAATGCGTTACCACTATTATACAAACGTCAGTGTTCCGAATAAACCGATAGTTCGGCTGGCGCACGTGGTGGATTTCGATGGAAATACAAACAGCTTCCTCTATGAAGATGCAAATTTCTCCAGCGCCGTAACAGCTATCACCAACGCCAACTATAAGCTGGGGGTGGCATTTCGTTATGATACGAACGGATTTTTGACGAACATCGTGGACACAATCGGACTGGCGAGTTCTTTCCAATATACATTTACCAATGATCTGTTCTTCCAAGGCTACAATACCAACGGTCAGCCCGGGAACCCGGATCAGTACGGCGGGTTTACGGAGCCGCCCCATACCAATCAGGTTTGGCTTTTGACTCGGATGAGTACTCCCTACGGAGACACGTCATTCGAATACATTCATCCGACCTGGCGAATGTTTACGCCTTCGAGCGCCCCTTCAGTGGAGGCTGAGATCAACCGGGCGATTCGGGTCACACAGCCCGATGGTGGAACACACCTCTTCATGTACCTGGACAGGCATAATCCAATGGTCACTGGCCCATATCTGTACCCGACGCTTTGCGGGTCGGAAGGTAGCGATTATTTGGAGAACTACCTCGTTTTCAAGCAAAGAACGTCGAAGCATGCGGACATTCACCTGGTGGATTTCAATTCCTACTATTGGGGTCCTCGGCAGTATGCCCGATTAAGCACAACGGTGATAACCAATTTCAATTACACCGACTATCGGGGCGCTCGTGTCCGCAACTGGCTTCACTCGAATCCAGATGTAAATGATTTCAGCACTTCGCAAACGTTGAATGCGGAGCAAGCGCCAAGTCCAGACCCGGAGAACTCAGTGTCGAGCCAATCAATTTGGTACGGATACGAAGGCAAACCCGCGGACGCGGATATTGTCGAGAGCCAGAGCGATAACATTCCGGTCACCGTTGGATACCAAACAGACGATTTTGCCATTCGAATTCAAAATTCGTGGCGCAACACGCAAGGACTTGTCACCAAGACCGTCGATTTTGGTTCTGATGTTTCTTGTGAACACTTCATTAAGACGAACCTCTATGTGTACGCGGCAAATGGGATTGATCTGGTGAAACATATTGGGCCGGGGAATTTGATGTTGGGTGGCTATGCCTACAATGCCTTTCACCAAATTACGTTCGCAACCAATGCACTCGGAGAAGTGACGTCGTACACCTATGTTTCGAACCGGCTCACCAGCACCAAACTCCCAAGCGGATTGATCACCACGAACATCTATGGCGCGAACGGGTTTATAGCAGTCACCTACGATTACGCTGTGGTCGCCGGAACACCTGTTTACTATCGGACCAACGCGTACACCTACACCAATGGCCTTGTTTTCACGCATACCGACGAACGCGGACTGACGGTTACAAATACGTGGGACAAACTGCAGCGCCTCCTGAGCGTCAAGTATTCCGATGGACGATCCATTTCCTACACGTATGACAAGCTCGACCTCGTGCGGATTGTCGATCGGATGGGATTCACCAACTCCTTTGTTTACGACAACATGCAGCGCAAAATCTTCGAGACGAATGCGCTCGGGCGCGTGACAGCCTATAGCTATTGCACATGCGGGTCTCTGAATTCGGTCCAGGACGCGGCAGGACAGAATACGTTCTTCTACTATGACAACCTGGGGCGTCTGACCAACACCCTGTTTGCCGACGGATTCAGCATCCGGCGCGAATACGACCTCGCATCACAGATCCGCCGAACGATTGACAGCTCCGGTCACACGGTGATTAAGACTTATGACGGAGAGGGAAATTTGCAGGCGGTGGACAAGGACCACCCGATCGGGCCTCAAAGAACGGCGCAGTTCAGCTATGACATCTATGATCGGGTCACGACGAACATCAATGCGGAAGGGGTGAAGGTGACGATGACCTACGATCCCCTGGGACGGTTGCGAACGCGGACGTATCCGGACAACGGAGTTGAGAGCTTTGGCTATACACTGAACGTTTCAGGAGCGACCAGCTACACCAACCAGCTCAACCAGGTGACCCGTTACGTTTACGATCCGCTGGAGCGAAAGACGGCTGAAACGAACGCCAACCTGGAAGTGACGCGGTTTGTCTATAACGGCGCCGGGGACCTGCTGACATTGACCGATGGCAAGAATCAAACGACGGCATGGAAGTACGATTCCTTTGGACGCGTGACGAACAAGCTCGATCATTTGGGGACGAACCTCTTC
>DASPIL010000044.1 GCA_035629175.1 Verrucomicrobiia bacterium
CCCTCTCTTCCGCTCGGAGCGGAGGAGAGGGCTGGGGAGAGGAGGAGTGTTTAAACCTGAAAATGACATCACGCTGCAGAATGAATCAGAGCACCCTCTCCCCCGGCCCCTCTCCCGCTCCTGCGTCGCAGGCGAGGGGAGGAAGATGCAGCCTAAGACGTGCGGCCAGATGCTTACCTGTGCAGGGTCATTCGTAGCTCCCTCTCTTCCGCTCGGAGCGGAGGAGAGGGCTGGAGAGAGGAGGAATGTTTAAACCTGAAAACGACGGCACGCTGTAGAATGAATCAGAGCACCCTCTTCCCGGGCCCCTCTCCCGCTCCTGCGTCGCAGGCGAGGGGAGGAAGATGCAGTTCAAGACGTGCGGCCAGATGCGTACCTGTGCAGGGTCATTCGTAAGCTCCCTCTCTTCCGCTCGGAGCGGAGGAGAGGGCTGGGGAGAGGAGGAATGTTTAAACCTGAAAACGACGGCACGCTGCAGAATGAATCAGAGCACCCTCTCCCCCGGCCCCTCTCCCGCTCCTGCGTCGCAGGCGAGGGGAGGAAGATGCAGTCCAAGACGTGCGGCCAGATGCTTACCTGTGCAGGTCATTCCTAGCTCCCTCTCTTCCGCTCGGAGCGGAGGAGAGGGCTGGGGAGAGGAGGAGCGTTTAACCCTGAAAATGACATCACGCTGTAGAATGAATCAGAGCACCCTCTCCCCCGGCCCCTCTCCCGCTCCTGCGTCGCAGGCGAGGGGAGGAAGATGCGGTCCAAGACGTGCGTAGGTTAAGACCCACTGCGAGGAGGCATGGTGTCCGATGCATGATCTACACGGGATTCTGTTTTATGCTTTCCGTTCTCTCGCTTGTGGCAGCCGGCGGGCGGTGAAATACACCAACTGATCCCTGCGACCATGAGCGAAGTAAAATTGACACGCCCGGCGGCGAACCTCGGAAAATCATCAGCGGAAACAAATGGTTTCCTGGCGAACAGTGAAATAGAAAGCAGCCATGACCATTGCGATGCGGGTGGGCGCGATCACTTCGTTCAATTCTACGAGGACCAAGAAGGCCTCGCGGATTCCGTAGCCAAATTCATCGGCGCGGGTTTGGGGGCAGGGGAAGCCGCAGTCGTCATAGCCACGCCCGCACATCGAAAAGCTATCGCGGGCCGGCTGACTTCGAATGGGCTCGATCTGGCGGCACTGGAAGCGCGCGGAAACTACGTTGCACTCGACGCCGCCGGGGTGATGGCAAAGTTCCTGGTGAATGGAGCGCCAGATCAAGCGCGTTTCAAGAAGGTGGTCGGCCGCCTGGTGCAGAAGGCCGGAAAAGGGCGTCCCGGGCTTAGGGCGTTTGGAGAAATGGTAGCGCTCCTGTGGGCCGATGGAAACAGCCCCGCAGCGATCAGGCTCGAGGAACTTTGGAATGATCTCGGCAAGGAACATGTATTCTCGCTGTTCTGCGCCTATCCACTGGACGACTTCACGAAGACCGTGGATGGCGACGGCCTCCGCAAGATCTGCGAAAAACACTCCCACGTGCTGCCCTCCGAGCGCTACTTCTCACGTGACGAGCAGGGCCGCCTTCGAGAAATCGCAATGCTGCAGCAGAAGGCTCGCGCGCTTGAGACGGAGGTCGACGAACGAAAACGCGCCGAAGAAACGCTGCGCGAAAGCGAGCAGCGGTTGCGCGCGACGTTCAACCAGGCTGCTGTAGGAATTGCGCTGGCGAGCCTTGACGGGTGCTTCGTCGAAATGAACCAGAAGTTCGCCGAACTGTTCGGGTACTCGAAGGATGAATTGTGCCGCATCACGGTGTCAGACATCACGCATCCTGATGATCGTCCGAGAACGCGCGAGAAAATGGCGCGGTTGATCAATGGCGAGATATCGAATTACTCGTACGAGACGCGCTTCGTTCGCAAGGACGGCGCGGTCATTTGGACTCTTGCGACGATCACCGCGATCAAGGATGGGCTTGGGACGCCGCTCCGTTTGATCGGCGTGGTTCAAGACATCACCGGCCGCAAGCACGCTGAGGAGAGCCTCGCCGTGCGTGCCCGCCAGCAGAGGGCCGTCGCTGAACTGGGGATCGCAGCACTCAAGCAATCGGAATTGCAGAAGCTGTTTGATTACGCGGTGGGAGTGGTGGCGCGCACACTTGATGTGCCGTATTGCAAGGTCCTTGAGCTATTGCCGGAGCAGCAAGCCGTGCTGTTGCGATCAGGTGTGGGTTGGAAAGACGGACTTGTCGGGCAGGCCACGGTCAGCATTGGCCGGGATTCGCAGGCCGGCTTTACATTGCTCTCGAACGAGCCCGTTGTTGTTGAAGATTTGCGCACCGAAACTCGTTTCAATGGTCCGTCATTGCTGCACGAGCATGGTGTGATCAGCGGCATGAGTTGCATCATCATGGGCGAACCCGGCCGGTCGTGGGGCGTGATTGGGACCCACACGACGGAGCGGCGGGTTTTCACCGAGGATGACGTTGCGTTCCTGCAGGCGATTGCAAACGTTCTCGCAAGCTCCATCCAGAACAAGAAGTCCCAGCAAGGCGCCGCACGGCTGGCGGCAATCGTGGAGCATTCCGACGATGCAATCTTCAGCGTGGATCTCGATGGCATCATCCGCAGCTGGAATCGCGGCGCTGAACGGCTTTTTAGGTATTTTGAAAAGGAGGCCGTCGGGCAGCCGATCAACATCCTCATTCCGAACGGCCGCGATGACGAGGAACCCGGGATTTTAAATCGCATTCGCGCGGGTGAGGCGATTGAGAATTTTGAGACTGTCCGTTGCCGCAAGGATGGGACGCCTTTGAATATTTCGCTGACGGTTTCGCCGATCAAGGATGCGCGCGGGAATATTACAGGTGCATCAAAGGTGGCGCGTGACATTACTGACAAGGTGCGCGCGCGGGAGATCCTGGAGCGCACAGTGAGCGAGCGGACGGCGTCGTTGCGCGAGGCAGTCGAGCAAATGGAAGAGTTCTCCTACAGTGTTTCGCACGATTTGCGGGCGCCTCTCCGCGCAATGCACGCTTACGCCGGGGTGTTGCTGGAGGATTATGGCAATCACCTGGACGACATCGCGCGTGGTTATCTCCAAAAGATCCAGCGAAGCACGGATCGGATGAATCGGCTGACGCAGGATGTGCTGGCATATAGCCGCATTGCGCGTTCGCATGTGCAGCCGGAACGGGTTGAACTCGAGCGCCTGGTGCGCGATGTGATCTACCAGCACACAAGCCTGCAGCCGCCTGCGGCCGACATAGAGATCGTCGACCCGCTGCCGGCGGTCTTGGGGCACGAAATCACTTTGGGCCAGTGCGTTTCAAACCTCTTGAACAATGGCGTGAAATTTGTCGCGTCCGGCGTGAAGCCGCGCGTTCGTATCCGCTCCGAACGTGCAGGCAAGAATGTGCGCGTTTGGTTTGAAGACAATGGCATTGGCGTGAACCCCGAGCATCAGCAGCGGATCTTCAACATGTTTGAGCAGGTCCATCCGCCGGGAAAATTCGAGGGAACAGGTATTGGGCTTACGATCGTCCGCAAAGCCATGGAGAAGATGGGCGGCAAGGTCGGGGTGGAATCGGATGGCGTGAATGGAAGCCGGTTTTGGATTGAACTGCGATATTGTGATTAGAAGGAGCGCGTGCCTTCAGGCCGTTTGGTGGCGAACGGTTGCGGATGCGTGGGCGATTGCCGACGCGTGATGTTTGCGAACGTTGAAGTGGCGTGAACGCCGCGCGCCTTGCGACTGTCAGGGTGCTCGGCTCGTGATGCGAGTCGTGGCGGGCTTTAGGCCTTCACTCCTGGCGGTCAGAGTGATCCTGCCGGACTGCCCCGGTTTGCCGCGAATGATCGCCAGACAAACGCCGCTGAACGCATTGCGGGCTGGCGATTGAAATGGTTCAAAACTCGTGGGGTCCCCATTGTCCGTCGCTACAATTTCACCCGGACCCGCGACTTCAAAACGAATGCGGTTGCCTGCACTCGGCGCCATTGATCCGTCTTCGTCGGTGATCGTTAGTGTGACGAACGATAGATCGCTCCCGTCCGACAGGATTCGGGTGCGGTCCGGTTTTAATGTCAGCTTCGCAGGTGCTCCAACGGTTTTCGTCTCTGCTGTTGCCCATTTCCTTCCGCCTTTGTAAGTGACCACGCGAAGTTTGCCGGGCTGATACACGACGTCGTCCCAGCGGAATCGATACTCATATTGCCCCTTCTTTTTGCGGCCTTTTGATTCACCGTTCAGGAAGAGCTCGGCTTCATCGGCAGAAGCAAATACGTGAACGGGCGTCACCTGCCCAAGGCGCTCAGGCCAGGTCCAATGCGGCAGGATGTGCGCGAAGCGAAGGTCGGGCCGCCAGCGGGATTGATACAGATAAAATCGATCCTTCTTGAATCCCGCGAGGTCAATGATGCCGAAATAGGAACTGCGGGCGCCGTAGTAAGGCGTCGGCTCGCCCAGATAATCCCATCCGCTCCAGACAAATTCTCCCGCTACGAACGGATGTTTGTCCTGCGCGGCAAAGACCTTGTCCGCGGATGAGCCGAAATCGGTGGCGTGCAGTTCGTAGGCGCTCACGTGTTGCTTGCGGGAATCGCCGCCGAGCCCGTTTTTCACGGGCGCGCTGATCGCATCGGTGACGGGAAACAAATATGTCCCGCGCGAGCTCAGCGCAGCCGCGGTCTCGCTGCTGATGATGACTTTGTCCGGAAACGCTTCGTGAAAGGCGGTGTATTGCGGCGGTGTGCGGATGCCCCTGAGTTCCGCGTGGGCGGGCGTGTCGCGAATTCCTTCGCCCTGGTAATTCAAGTTGATGACATCGACCACGCGAGGCAGAGGCATGCTGGGCTTCGCATAATTCATCGCCGTCGTGGTGGGACGCGTGGGATCTTCATCCTTTGCGATGTCGTGAAGACGCTTTGCAACCGCGGCGCCTTCATCGCCGGTGTACTGCTCGCCGACTTCGTTGCCGATGCTCCACAGTATGACGGATGGATGATTGCGATCACGGCGGATGAATGCCCGCAAGTCCTGCTCATGCCATTCGGGAAAGATCAGGTGAAAATCCAGCGGGGTTTTCTTGCGCTCCCAACAATCAAAGATTTCGTCAACGACCAGGAATCCCATCGCGTCCGTCAACTCGAGCAATTCCGGCGTGGGCGGGTTGTGGCTCATGCGAACCGCATTGCAGCCCAGTTCGCGAAGCATCTCCAGCTGGCGTTGCGCCGCGCGGTGGTTGTAAGCTGCGCCCAGCGCTCCAAGGTCGTGATGCTGGTTCACACCGCGAATCGGAATGCGCTCGCCGTTCACGAAGATTCCCTGCTTGGAATCGAAGCGAATCTCACGAATGCCGAAGCGTGTTTCGTAGCTATCGACGAGCCGTCCGTCCACAGCAATCGCAGTTAACGCAGCGTACCGATTCGGCTGCTGCGACGGTGGCGGGCCCCAGAGTCTGGGATTCCTGAAAACGGCTTTCTGCTCGACGAGAGCACTTTCCCCGGCGGCAATCGGAACCTGCGCCGGGGCGGCCGTTGCGACGGCTTTTCCCGTGATTTTTCCGTTTTCATCCAGCGCGAAGAATTCCGTTGTTACTTCAACCTTCGACGGTTGCTTGCCGTTGTTGTCAACCGTGACTTGCAAGTTCACAGTCGCGCGCTCTCGTGATACTTCAGGCGTCGTTACATACGTTCCCCATTGGCCGACGTGGATCGGATGAGTCGTGGTGAGCCAGACATTCCGATAGAGGCCGCCGCCGGGATACCATCGGGACGAGTCCGATGGATTATCGAGGCGTATCGCGAGTTGGTTTTCACCGCCGGGTTTGACGCAGGGCGTGAGGTCGACCCGCCATGACGCGTAGCCATACGGCCAGCCGCCGACGAGGTTCCCGTTCAACCAAACGGTTGCGTATGACATGGCGCCGTCGACATCGAGGAAAACAGATTTGCCCGCACTGCTGACGGGAATGTCGAGCTTCTTGCGATACCAAGCGACGCCGGGGCTTGGCAATCGGCCCATCCCGCCGCCGACGCCGTTGGCGCGATTGGAATTGAACGGGCCCTGGATTGCCCAGTCATGCGGCAGGTTGAGTTTTTGCCATGAGCTATCGTCGAAGGTCGAACTCGTGTAAGCCACTTGTCGCGGTGGTTCGCCTTGCGGGCGCGCGTGGCGTTTCGATTGATCCTTCAGAAACGCATTTCCCGTTGGGAGAATCCAAGGCTTGAGCACGACTTTGTTGGTCGCGGCAATTCTCTCCGCCTCGGTCGGTTGACTGTCAGCCGCCTTGTCATCCTGGCGGTCCGCTACCTCGGGACGCACGTCATAAATCAAACCTGTAGAATCGCCATCCGGATCACCCATCGTGAACCGCCAGTCTTCGTTGATGGAAATGCGCTGGTGTGGTGCGGCTACTTGTCCAGGTGCCGATTCCGCGATTTCTTCCGCAAAGAGGCACACTGCAAGGATGAAGCCGATTTTGAAGGAGCACATGCCGAGCGGAAGGGAGCGGAGGCTTTTCATGGTTCAGGTACGCTATTCATGGGCACGATGAGTGAATGCTCCCGTCCGGGCGGTGCTCGCTGCTATTCCGTGAACAAATTCAGGTCGATCGCGTCGGCCAGAGCCTTATAACCCGCCGTATTCAAATGCAGCCAGTCGTTTGCGTTCACACCCGGATAAAACTCTGCCTTGAACTTCGAAGGGTCCGCTGGATCGCGGACTGCGGCATCAAGATCAATGACACCATCGAAAACCGTATTGGTCCGGAACCACGCGTTGACGAACTGCCGTTCCTGCTCATGCAGGGTGCTGTAATAACCGCTTCCCCCAAAGGGTGTGATGGTCGCGCCGTATGCGCGGATATTTCGCGAACGGGCCTTGTTGGCAAACTCAGTGTAGGCGTTGATGAGGTTTGTCGCGGTCGTCATGCTGCTCGCGCCGCTGCCGATGTCATTCACGCCTTCAAACACAATCAGGTAGCGGACGCCTTTCTGGTCCAGGACGTCGCGGTCGAAGCGGTTTACCGCGGACGGTCCAAGCCCGCCGAAGATCGCATTGCCGCCAATTCCCATGTTAACAACGCCCACGCCGGAAGTCGGTTCATGGGCCAGCAAACGTTCGGCGAGCTTGTCGGGCCAGCGATTGTTTCCGTCGTCAGTGGAACCGCGTCCGTCGGTGAGCGAATCTCCCAGCACGACGACTGCCCGATTCGAGCTGCTCCCCAGGATTTCAAGGCCAGTGATGATGTACCAATGCCTCGTCTTGCTTGCACCGGGCATGCTGGGTGCGGACAGAGAATCGCCGGCCTGGATGAATGACGTGGTGCGAGAACCAGGGTGGCCGTTGATCGTGGTGGCGGAAATGTCACCAAAGAACGTGCTGATCGCAACGTTGGTGAGAGCTGGCAGAACGAAATCAACGGGATCCGAATACACGACCTGTCCGCGGGGGACGACTGCGCCGGGAGCGCCGCGGAATGTGAGCGGCGTCTGGGAGTTTGTAATGATGTCGCCATTTCCGCCGCTGGCGGTGCTGGGCGCGAGCGCAATGCGCGCGGCATTGATGACCACGGGATCGGTGCCGTATGCATTGGAGAAGCGGACGCGAACCTGCGTGCCGCCGATGCTCACACGAACAAACTGTCGAAGCGTGCTGTGGGCCAGCGGCACTGGCGGGAGATTTCCAGGTTCAGTGAGTTGCGGGGCGGTTGCCCACGTCGTTACCCATCGGCCATCCGCCGCGCCTGATTGATTTAGGGCGGCCACCAACGCGACAAGCGTGGCCGCTGATTTCAAAACGTTGAACTTGGACGATGCAGGGGAGCGCATGGTTTGATGGTGATTTAGGCAGGCCGTTGTTTCTTAGAACGAACACGAAGAACCCGCAGTACGTTGGAAAGGCCGGTTCACTCGGAATCTCCCTTCATCAGTCGCACGTCGTACACAGGCGGCACGCGTGTGCCGGGTCGCGCTGCGAATTTGATGGTGACGCGGCCATCGGCGGCGCGGGAAAGGAGCGCGGGCGGAATGGAATAACGTTGCTCAACGGATTGAGCGGACCGCTGAGAGGGCGTTTGGATGGCCGTCAGCGGTTCGCCGTTGGCCAGCACTTCGAACGCGCGGTTCGTATCGCCGCTCCCGTAAGTGACCTCCAATTGCACATTCTTTTCGCCGCGCGGGTTGAGCGTGTATTGAAACCATTCGCCGCGCCGCCAGCGGCGATTGTTGCGCAATCCCGTGTCGGTCCTTTCGCCTGCAAAATCGTGTTCCACTTCGGGCTGCTGTTCGCCGACCGCGACACGATCCAGAGTGTTTGCCTCGCGCGCGGCTCGGGCCCGTTCCTCGGCAGCGAGCTGTTCGCGCCGCGCAGCCAGTTGCTGCTTCGTGGTTAATTGCCAGTACATCTGGTAGCGCGCGTCGTGCAGCCGGAAGAACGGGATGAGCGGAAGGCCGCCGGGCGCCGGCGGCTCAACGATATCGACGAGTTTGAATCGAAGCTCCTTTGCGGCGGGAACGGGTTTCACATGCTGTGGAACCTCACGCGCGCTTGCCAGCAGAACGGGTGCGCGATCGAGCGGAATGAGCGGTCCCGATGCCACGTGACCCATGCGGCTGTCGTTCGCAACAAGGCCTGCGAGATCGTTGGTGCCCGAAGGAGAGGCCAGCACGATTGGCCCGTGGAGAATCGCAGCCCAATCGGATCCGTCGGGGAGACGTTCCACTGTGGTGCGCATGGGGAGCTCGATCTCGACACGATCCCCATCGCTCCAGACGCGCCGCAGTTCGAAATAGGAGGATGGCGTTGAACGAACCGTGACGGGCTTGCCGTTCACGCGCACCGCGAATTCGCCTTCCGCGACCCAACCAGGGTGTCGCAGGTGAAGCGAGAACTCGGACGATTCGCGAAGCTTCAGCGCGAGTGTGGTGCGTGGTTGATCCGGAAAGCCCGTTTCCTGGCGCAGCGTCAGCCCGAGGTTCGTGGCCGTGATCTCGGACGGGATGAACAGATTCACGTAAAGGCCGTTGGTGGAATCCGCGTAGATGAACGCGCCATATTTCCCGGGATTCTCAATGCCACTGCCGACGCAGCACCAAAACCCTTTGTCCGGATGCGAATAGACGCGGTAGTGCTGTGGGCGAATCGGGGTGAAGTAAACGAAGCCGGGCCGATCGGGATGGATCGAGGCAAGAATATGGTTGTAAAGCGCGCGCTCGTAAAAGTCCGTGTAGCGCGCGGCGGGTTCGGTCGCGAAGAGCTGCTCGGTGAGGCGGAGCATGTTGTAAGTGTTGCAGGTCTCGGGCCCTTCGCGATGTTCCAGCATGCCGCTGAAATCTTTGGTGTCATTGAAGTGTTCCGAAACGCTGTTGCCGCCAAATGCGAGACTTCGCTTGGTCGCCACGTTGTCCCAGAAAAAGCGCGCGCCGGCATTCGCCTTGCGATCGTCCATCAACGTGGCGATCCGTGCCAATCCTATGACCTTTGGAATTTGCGTGTTGGCGTGCAGGCCCGTGAGCCGGTCCTCCTGGCGTTGCAACGGTTCAAGCACAGCCTGATGCGAGAAGCGCCGGGCAGCGCGAAGGAATTTTTCATCTCCCGTGATTGCATGGATGTCGGCCAGCACCTCGTTCATTCCGCCGTGCTCAGCGCGCAGCATGTCCTGCATTTGTTCGTCGCTCAACTTGGAGATCAGTTGCTCGCACCATTCGCCATAACGCACGAGAACTTTGCGCGCGGTCTCGTTGCCTGCAACGACGTAAGCGTCGCGGAGCCCGGCGAAGGTCTTGTGCAGGTTATACCACGGAACCCACTTGCCGTTCAGGCCGAAGCCATTGGCCTGCAGGCGGCCGTTCGCGATGTCGTTCCAAATCGCGCGGCCGCCAGGGACTCCGCCGATGTAACCATCAGCACTGTGTTGCTGGCAGCGGTCGAGCTCAGCGACCATGTATTCCAGGCGGCGTTGCAGTTCGCGGCCGGGAGCATCCGCGCCTGATGCGATCATTGTGGAAAGAGCGGAAAGGTAGTGGCCAGCTGTGTGGCCGCCGAGGCCGCTGCTTTCCCAGTTTCCGTAGGGAGGCGACTTCGGTTCAAGACCCGCCTCGCGGAAGAACGGCGCAAGGAGCCGGTCGGGATCCATCGCAAGCAGGTAAGCGCGATTGGCGTTCACCGCTGCTGCAAACGGTCCCTCGTCGAGAAGGCGCACTGACGAAAGCGGCGTCAGCCGTGCAGGAGTCTTCGGCTCAACGGCAAGCGGGGCGCCAATGGCGGTTTGGGCCAGGAATGCCAGCGTCGAAGCGGACCAGAGCAGATCTTTCAATGGGTGCAGTCGCATAACGGGTCCACGAATAACGCATTATTCGAACTTCCAATAGTCCATATTCAACAGCGGTTTTTCGCCGCCGACGAACCTGAGGCAGAGATCGTGGACACCGCTTGCCTCGGAGACTTCGCACGAAACGGTTTTCCAAGCCTGCGCACCGCCCGTGTTCCCGACCTTGCAGGTGCCGACGAGTTTTCCGTCTGGGCTTCCCAGGCGCAACTCGATGGTTGCGGCCTCATCTGCGCTCGCTACTTGCGCGCTGAACTTGCGGGCGCCTTGTGCAAAATCGACACCGGCCACCTTCACCCAATCGCCGTTGTGAAGATCGGCCAGTTGCATGCCTCCCGCCGGGCAGGGTTCGGTTTCAACGCCGTGCTGCGCGAAAAACGTTTCCGCTTCGAAGCGCGAAAAAGGATTCACGCGGCCCACCTGGTTCACGCCATTGGTTGTATACTTCACCTTCTGGATCGTGTTGTCGGGATTATGGAACAACTCCTCGATGGCGAGATTGCGGCGAAATCCCGCGGGGATTCCTGCCTGACGCGCGACGATACGGTTGTGGTAAACGTGGTACCATTGGCCCTTGAATTCAAAGTTCGCGGCGTGGTGATTGTTGTTGTTGAGCGGCGGCTGATCTGAAACCACCCCGCCGTAAACAAATCCTGTCGTCGGATTATCGCTGGTCAGGTAATCGAAACGCATCTGCGCCCTGGGTGTTGTGGAGTAGGAGAAGTAGTAAATGCCGTTTCGCTTGTGCACCCACGCGGCTTCGAAAAAGTTCGTGGCGCTCATCTTCATGACCTCGCCATCGAGGCTGATCATGTCCCGCTTCAATTTTGCTATGCGGACGTTGTGGTCGCCGTTGCCGCCGAAATACAGATACGCCTGTCCGTCGTCGTCGATGAATACGCCTGGATCGAACAGCCACATGTTGGTTGCGGGTTGAACGCCGGGCGTGCGGGAATTGATGAGATGCGTGCCCAGGGGATCGGTGAACGGTCCGATCGGGGTGGGCGCAGTGGCAACGCCGATGTTGGCGCCGCCGTTCCCGAAGTAGAGAAAGAATTTTCCGTCGCGTTCAATCGCCGCGGGCGCCCACGTCTTCTTCGCCCACTTCGTGCTGTCCGCCGCGCGAAATACCGACCCGTGATCGGTCCAGTTCTTCATGTCGCTGCTCGATACGCAGATCACATTCGGAATGTTATAGCTGCCTTCGACAGGGCTTTCGTCGTCGTTGGAGCAGTAGATGTAGACGCGATTGCTTGTGACGAGCGAGGTTGGATCCGCCAGATATCGATGCGAAACGATCGGGTAATCGGCGACAACGCTGGGTACAAGCCCGAGCAATGCGATGGACGAAACGATTCGGGTGAAATGGAAATTCTTCATGCGTGAGGTTGAAATTGAGGAGGGCAGGGACATCATTGTGTAAAGGAACGATAAAAACGAACGGCGCCGTCGTTTGTCTCCGCAAAGTCCCAGGCACCGTCCGCATTGGCCACGTTCGTCGAAACGTTTTGCCAGGTGACAGGAGGATTCAAACTGGTGGTGGATTGAATCACATTTGTGGAATCGGCATCGCCGGTGAAGTGTACGGTGAACGTTCCGTTTGTCTGCAGCATCACGTTCGTTATGACAGCAGGATTTGCCGCCAACGGAATCCTGAACACAGTGCCGCTGCCGCCCGGGCCGCCGCTGAAAGCCGTGCCAAACAACGCACTGCCTGCACGCACCACTGGCGCTACTGGAAAGGCTCCGTGTGCATTCGTGCCATTGGACGACACCGCTGCAAAGGCGTGGAGTTTCGTAAACTGCGTCGAGTTCAAGTGAAAGCTGAAAATCGTGCCGGCTCCGCCTGGGCCACCGAGCGGCGCCGTTCCATATAGAACGTTGCCGGAGAGCGTCAATCCCGCGCCCGGAGACGCGCCCCCGGAGTTCGTTCGGCTTTCAGGATCCAGTGCAGAAAAATGATGCAACACGGTGAAGTCGTTTCCATTCGTCTGCATCGAGAAGAGAGTGCCGCGCCCGCCGTGTCCTCCACTGAACGTGGTGCCGTAGAGTGTTCCGTCGGAGAGAACCAGCCGTCCGCAGGGCATGGCGCCGTCGATGTTGGTCAGTGTCGCCGGGTCAGGCGCTGAAAAGCCATGGAGTGTTGTAAAATCGGCGCCGTTCGTGCGGATGGAAAAAACAGTTCCACTTCCGCCCGGCCCTCCGGCGGCAGTCGTGCCGTATAGAACCCCGCCATCCGCGATCAATCCGCCCGCCGGGATTGCTCCGTCCGTGTTCGTGCCTGACTGCGCATCCAGGCCGCTGAAGTTGCGCAGCACTGAAAATCCGGTTCCATTTGTCGCAACCGAAAAGATCGTTCCATTTGCCGCTGCGCCGCCAGCGGTTGCCGTTCCATAGAACCTCCCGCCGGCCTCGACCAACGCACTGGACGGGCTTGCGCCGCCAAAGTTCGTCGCGGTGTGCGGATCGATGGTTGCAAAGTGGCGCAGGACGGAAACGCTGCCGTTGGTTTCCATTCGGAATACTGTGCCTGCGCCGTTGTTGCCGCCTGCGAGACTTGTTCCGAAGAGTGCGTTTCCTGAAATCCCGAGAGCGGCCTGCGAATGGCTGGCGTCAGGCGCCGCTGCGAACGACCGAACAGCAACCATGTTCGAGCCATCGGTGCGCATCTGAAAGACTGTGCCAGCACCGTTGACGCCGCCGTTCAAGGTGGTGCCATACACACGATCATCCACCACGATGACTGCCGCCGCTGGGTTGGCTCCTTCGGCATTGCTGCCGTTCGCGGCCGGGCTGAATCGATGCAGTGCGATTCCATCCGGGCCGTTGAAGGTGTTTGTCATTGGCGGCGGGTTGGATGCGGTTCCGCTATCCAGGTCGGCAACGGTGAAGGAGGCACTTGCATTTCCGAACGCGAATTTGTCGAGGTCCAGGCCGTTTTCGCGCGCGCCAATCTGGAACGTTTGGGTGAGGCTTCCCGCGCCAACAGTAAAACCGGCGTGGCTGGTGAACTGGGACAGGTTGATCCACTTCCACACGCCATTTCCCACCGATCCGCCGCCCGTGACGACTTGCGCGTCGTTGTTGAACCCTGCACCTGCGAGGCCGTTTACGAGGATCCAGTCAAAGTTCGATGTGGGCGATTTGCTGCCGAAGCTGGAAGCCAAAAACATGCTGTCGTCGTTGAACGCGCCGAATCCGGTTCTGAGCCGTGCGTAGAGGTGGTAGAGGCCTGGCTCGGGGAATGTGACGGTGTAACTTGCCACGCGGGCGGCGGTGCCGGGTTGGTTGCCGGCTCCATCTGTTGCGACGGTAATATAGGTGGGCGTGCCGGAATTGTTCAGGGTCCAATCCGCGCCGAGCGTCCCCGATTCAGACTCAAAAGATGCAAGCGCGGCGCGAGTTGTCGTTGGGAAACAGCAAAGGAGAAGCGCGGTTATGATGGGTAGCGAATGAGCACTCGGCAGAGACCTCGTAGTCACGGCGGTACAGAGTGTCGGTGCGCTGAGCTTCATGCGAAGGGGGAAACTAGCGGAATCGCGTCGCTGCCAGCCATCCGACATACGTCGTATGCGAGGAGGGGCGGGGGTAATCTGATTTCGTCCCTGCTCATCGTGTATCAAAGTCAAACGCGCCTCCTCTCCCCAGCCCTCTCCTCCGCTCGGAGCGGAAGAGAGGGAGTCGGGATGGGAATGGACAGGCGCATATTAAGGCGCTGGTCTCAGGCTGCATTCTTCTCCCCTCACCTGCGACGCAGGAGCGGGAGACGGGTGGGGGAGAGGGTGCTCTGATTTTTTCCCCTACTGTCGTGCTATCCCAAGTCAAACGCGCCTCCTCTCCCCGGCCCTCTCCTCCGCTCGGAGCGGAAGAGAGGGAGTTGAATGGGGCTTTACACGCAAATCAGGGCGCTCGTTTTCAGACTGATTTTCTCCCCTCGCCTGCGACGCAGGAGCGGGAGAGGGGCCGGGGGAGAGGGTGCGCTGATTCCTTCTACAGCGTGACGTCGGTCCCAAGCTCAAACGCGCCTCCTCTCCCCAGCCCTCTCCTCGGCTCGAAGCCGAAAAGAGGGAGACGAACGCATGGGCACGCGAGGCACGATGGTTGCAGCTTCGAATTCCTTTCGGGTAAGCTGAGACATGATCGATCCCCGACATCGGGTCCGGTTGGCGGGAGTTTTTCCGTTTGCGTCCATGGTGCTGGCGCTGCTCGGTTTCACGTTCGCCCAGTCTGTTGAAGCCCAAATCATTACCAACCTGCAACAGCTCACGACCGCCCTCAGTTCGGAAGAACGCATTTTCCGAAACGTGCGGCTCGAAGTTGTGGTCTGCGCGGCGAGCCGCCCTGAGATCGGTGTTCTGATCGTGGAGGACAGTTCAGGTGTGGAGCTTCTCGAGGTGGGCCGGTTTCGGGACGCACTTCGACCCGGAGAACGCTTGCTCATCGAAGGTTATCATTCCCTCCTGCGCCGAAGGCCGATGGGCATCGAACTCGCCGCCGGCCCGCTCGTGGACAATGACGGCATTCACATCCATCGCACATGGCTTGGGCGTGTGCCATTGAAGGAAGGGCTGCATCCGATCCGCCTGGAATGGTTCAACAACCTCCGCGAATCCAACCTCGAGGTGTCGTTCGGAATTTCCAACCGCCCGCCGCAGGCAGTCGATCCAGCGGATTTGTGGCATGCCATCGTCGACGAATCCGGCCGCACAAATTATGCACCCGGGCTGCGCGTTGAACACTTCGAGGGCTATTGGGAGTCGATGCCGAACTTTGATTTGCTGGTTCCTGTGAAGACGGAGATTGTGCCGGACTTCAGCCTGGATTTCACCACGCGTGATGAGATGACCGGAATGCGTTTCAGCGGTTTCTTCAAAGCGCTGGAGGACGGCCAATATTCATTCACCGTTCGATCCGATGATGGAAGCCTGTTGTACATCGGCGACCCACGGCTGCCGATTGTTCGGCTTGGAACTGCCGAGGTGCCGAAAGCGAAACGCGCATTTCCGGAAGAGCCGATGGAGTCATTGACGCACCGAAAATGGGCGACCATTGAAGGGCGCGTCGGCTTTGTTTCGCAGCAGGCGAGAGGACTTGTGTTTGAGCTGCGTTCTGATCGCGATGTCATTCTGGCTCAGGTGGCGGATGCAGAGGGTTTGGACGTGTCGAAATTGAGGAATGCCGAGGTGCGGGTGACAGGCGTCGCTCGCGGGGTGATGACGCGCGACCAACGCACACTGCTTGGGCGTGTTTTCGTCGTCGATTCCGGGCATATTGAGATCGGCCGAACTCCGAATCGCCGGCATCCGCCGAGTGTCATCACATCGGTCGGCGCAGTGCAAAGTCTCCCGCTCGACGTGGCGCGGCGAGCGATTCCGGTGCGGGTTCGCGGTGTTGTGACGGAAATCAGGACGTCCTTTTTCGAGCGGAGAATATCCCTGCAGGACGACACTCGCGGGATCTTCGTTCAAATCCCGGCGCTCACGAACGTCCCGCCTTCGTTTGGTGACCTGATTGAGGTGGAGGGTCACAGCGAGGCGGGTGATTTTGCGCCGATCATCGTTGCCAGCAAGGTGGTGGTGCTGGGCGGCGGCTGCTTGCCGGAGCCTGTGCGGCCGACCTGGAATGAGTTGCTTACGGGGAGGATGGACGTGCAGTGGGCGGAATTGCACGGATTGGTCACTGCGGTTCAAAGCAACACGGTTACGCTGCTTCTGCCCGAGGGACGGCTCGATGTCCAGATGGATGACTACTACGAATCCCAGCTCGCGCCGTTTCAAAGCTCGGTTGCGCGGATTCGCGGCGTTCTCTACGCGGTCTGGAATCCGGACTCGCGGGAAGTGACTGTGGGAACCGTTCTGATGCGAAACGCAGCGATCGCTGTGGATGCCTCCGCGCCCGATGACCTTTTTGACGCGGCTTCCAAAACGCCCCGTGATCTCCTGTTGTTCGATGCGCAGGCGACCCCCTTTCGCCGCGTGAAGGTGCGCGGCGTGGTTGTTCATGCCGCTGGTTCGCAGGCATGGCTGCAGGAGGATGGCGTGGGAATTCGGCTGCTCCTCGCGGAGCGAACCTACCTGCGCCCCGGCGATATTGTGGAGGCGGTCGGATATCCAGACATTGGCCGCACGGCATTGCTGCTGCGTGAAGCGGTGCTGCGCAAAACGGGCGAAGGGCCATTGCCCAAGCCGCGACTGCTGGCAGAAACGGAGCTGCCTGCTGAAGGCCTGGATTCCATCCGCGTTCGAATTGAAGGCAAGTTGCTGGGCTGGCACACGGAGCAGGGCTCGCCGGTTCTGGAAATGCAGTCTGGCTCCAGTTTGTATCATGCGCGCTTCGCTCCCCGCGCTGGAACGGAATTATCGCTGCGGCCAGGCAGCAGGCTTTCATTGGATGGCGTGTATGCGGGGCGCGGCCGCAACCTGGGCGCGGGCCACGAATCCGACTCGTTCGCGCTGATGCTCAATTCCGCGCGGGACGTGGTGGTGTTGTCGCAACCGCCCTGGTGGACCTTGCCCCGATTGCTGGCTGTCGTGGGAGTGCTGCTCGTGACCCTGGCATTCACCGCCATCTGGATCAAACAATTGCGACGCCTGGTCGAACAGCGCACGACCCAGCTGCAGCACCAGATCCGCGAACGCGAACGCATTGAACATCGGCACGCGCTCGAAGCGGAGCGTTCGCGGATCGCCCGCGACCTGCACGACGACCTGGGTTCGAGCCTCACGGAGATCAGCGCCCTCGCGAGCACCGGCCTTAGGCGCGAGGAAAAAGCGCTGGAGGCCCTTGGTGGCGAGGCTCGGCGCGGGGAGGAGGCGAATCCTGCTTCGCTGTTCCAAACCATCAGCGGCAAGGCCCGCAATCTGGTTGCGGCGCTCGACGTCATCGTCTGGGCGGTTGATCCCGAGGACAATTCACTTCAATCGCTGGCGGATTATCTCAGCGGATATGCGGCCGAATTCTTCAGCCACACCAACATTTCCTGCCGCTTCAGGGTGCCGGTTCAATTCCCAGACGTGCGCATCGAGGGGCGGGTTCGGCACGATCTGCTGATGGCTGTCAAAGAGTCGCTGAACAACATCGTTCGCCACGCCGAAGCAACAGAGGTTGAATTTTGTCTTTCCATTGCAGAGGGGAATCTTGAAGTGGATATCCGCGACAATGGCAGGGGCATTAACGGGTTCGCAGGGCGCGACGGCCATGGGTTGAAAAATCTCTGCTCGCGTTTGAAGGAACTGGGCGGCCTTTGCGACGTGAAATCCCGGGAAGGTGGAGGGACTGCGGTGACACTGCGCCTGCCCCTGGGTGCATCCACAGGGTCGATTCCCCCGGCTGGGTGACGCCGAATACGACGTTCGTCGGATTCCTGCGGGCGAACGTTAGGCTAGCCTGTCGAAACGGCCGCAAGGTTGTCAGATGACATGCCAGCAGTATTAAGACAGGATATAGGTCAGGATTTAATGACAAAGGTCGCTATTGTCGAAGACAACGCCACGTTGCGCGAGTACCTGCAGACGTTGATTGACAGCACTGCGGGACTGCAATGGGTGGCTTCATGTTCATCCGCGGAAGAAGCCCTGCTGCGCATTCCAGCGGTGAAACCGGATGTTGTCCTCATGGATATTCATCTGCCCGGGGAATCAGGCATTGCCTGCACAGCGCGGCTGCGGCAGATGGTGCCCAGTGTCCAGGTGATCATGCTGACGGTGTACAAGGACATCAAAATGATCTTTCAGGCGCTGAAGGCGGGGGCGTGCGGCTACGTGTTGAAGCGGTCGGACGAGAAGGACATCCTGGCTGCTATCGCAGAGGTGCGCGCTGGCGGGGCGCCCATGACGAGTGAGATTGCACGCATGGTGGTGCGTTCATTCATCGATGATCCAGAGGAAGCTTCTCCGACGGCGCAACTTTCAGCGCGGGAAACAGAAATTCTTGCGTTGCTTGCCGAAGGACTTTCCAACAAGGAGATCGGCTCCCGGTTGAACATCAGCTTTGGAACGGTGCGCACTCATCTCATGCACATTTACGAAAAGCTGCACGTGCGCTGCCGCACGGAAGCGGCCGCCAAGTTCTTCCGTTCGAATCCTGGCGACCGCCGAAACATCGCGGCTTCCTGACGGAGTTCGCGTTATTGCGCGGGGAGGATTTCGATCGCGTTGATCTGCGGGTTTTCAGATTGCGCGGTGAACTTGATGTTCAATTCGCCATCGGCAATTTCCACGGGAACCGTTTCGATGTAGGCGCGGGCGCCGCCGCCGGATTTAGCCCAGACATCAAAATCCTTGAAGGGTTTTCCTTCGACATCGAATGAGAAGACACGCTCGCCCGCGCCTGAAATCCCTTCGAAGGTTTCACAGAAATGGAGCTTCACCTGGTATTTGCCGTTCGGGAGTTTTTGGGTGAAGCCTGCCATTGCATACCGTTCCGAACGATAAATTTCCGGCTGTTTCGTGTTCGCGATCGGTATTTCGGGACGTTCAATGACGTCGCCGCCATCGAAGCCTGTATCCGAAAGCCATTCAACGCCAGTCGCGTCTTTGAGCGCGCCAGCGCCTGCATTGATTCGAATGGCGGGCAAGGCGGGTTTGTTTTCGGGCGGCCGGGCTGCGGCTGCTGGAGCAGGCGCGGCCGCGGTGGCGCTCGTTGTGACTCCTGCCGCATCGTGGCGGGTGGCGGAGTCGGCGTTTGAACTGTGTGAACCGGATTGGCACCCGGTTGTAAGCGCGGCAGCGCTCAAAACAATGAGGAGATTGCGTTTCATGGATGTTTGAGATTCGTTATGACGCGGATTTAAGCGATTGGTTACCGGGTCGGCAATATGCCATTCGTCGGATTCATTGTCTCGGGCGCGCCTTTACACTGTTCCTGTTTTCTCGCCCCGATTGGCACTTTCTCCCCTCGCCTGCGACGCAGGAGCGGGAGAGGGGCCGGGGGAGAGGGTGCTCTGATTTTCGCTGCCTGTCGTGTGATCCGAAGTGAAACGCGCCTCCTCTCCCGAGCCCTCTCCTCCGCTCGGAGCGGAAGAGAGGGAGTCGAATGGGGTGCGCAGTAAACCTCGAACGGCTGCGATCTCCCCTCGACTGCGACGCACTGAGCTTTCAGATCCTGCTCTTGCGCTCTTTCGGCTTTTCATACGGTTGAACTTACCCTAGCTTCCGCCTCCAAGGATCTATGGCACAGGGCATTGGTTCATATCTTTTTTCGGCAGACACATTCGCCTTTATCGGCCAGCTGCATTCATTCGACCACCACGAGGACTTCGTGCCTCGATCCACTCGTCCATGCCAACCGAACGCCGATACGTGTCGAACGTTGATTCTGCCGAAGCTTTATGCGGTCGGCTGGTCGGACGACCAGATCAGTGAGCAACGCAGTTTCACGGATGGTCGCATCGTGGTTCACGGCAATCGGGCTGTGCGGAAAAAAGGAAAGCGAGCTGATTACATCCTTCGCAAATCTCAGGATCTCTGGCTGGCTGTCGTTGAAGTGAAGCCTGAAAACGAGTCCGCTGCCACCGGATTGCAGCAGGCCAAGGACTACGCCGAAATTCTCAAACTGAAATTTGCCTACGCCAGCAACGGCCGGGAGATCATCGAATTCGATTTCACCACTGGCTTGGAGCGAACGCGTCCGGAGTTCCCAGCGCCCGAAGAACTTTGGGATCGCCTCAGTGCCTGTGAAGGTCTAGCCGACGAAACGGCAGCGTTGCCTCTTCTCACTCCACCGAACCTCACGACAGGCAAGGAGCCGCGGTATTATCAGCAGATTGCAATCAATCGCGCGGTGCAGGCCATCATCCAAGGAGAGAAGCGCGTTTTTCTCACCATGGCCACCGGCACGGGCAAAACGGTTGTAGCGTTCCAAATCTGCTGGAAGCTCTGGTCTTCACGTTGGAATCGAAGCTTGTCGCCCCATACAGATTCCCTCTCCTCCTCGTCCGAGGAGAGGGCCAGGGAGAGGAGTCGAAAGTTCTACTTTGACGGCGGCCAGGTCGAGATCGCGGCGGACTTGGTTTATGAGCTGGACGCGGACGGAAAACAGCTACGTGTGGTAAAGCTAACGGAATACACCGGTGACAAGGTGCGTTCCATCTGTCCCAGCACGGTTCAACTGCGCGCCGGCTGGTGTGATCCAAAACAACGCGCAGAAATCATCGCTCAACTGGCTGAACTTGGGATTGATTTCAAGACTCTGGCCCTGCAAGCCGGGAAACCTGATGCCGACCCGTTCCACCTGCTCCCTCATCTGGCTTACAACGCTCCGATCTTGACCCGCCGTCCGCGCGCTGACCGGGTGAAGAAGCAACAGGCGGCCATGTTCAACTACCTGCAACCCGAGGCGGGGGAGATTTTGAATGAGCTCCTTGAGAAGTATGCGGCAGATGGAGAATTGCAGTTCGTGCTGCCGGATGTTTTGAAAGTGCCGCCGATCTCGCGGCATGGTTCAGTCGGTGAAATCGTGGAGGTGTTCGGTGGCCCGAATGAACTGCGGATGGCGGTGAATCAACTTCAAACCCTGCTTTACGCTGAATGAACGAAGCAAACTCCCCTTTATCCTTCAGCCTTCAGCTTTCAGCCTTTGGATCATGATGACCCTCCGGCAACTTGCCGCCGAGCCGAAGACGATCCCGACGCGCGCCGGTTGGTATCTCGCCGATCTCGGCGAGGCCAAGGGCAAGTCCGAGCTCTTCACCCGCCAATCGCCTCAAAAGCTCAAGGTCCTGCGCGAGCACGCGCTCATCGAAAGCGCCATTTCATCCAATCGCATTGAAGGTGTCGAGGTAGACCAATCCCGAGTCGCCACGCTTATGTTCGGCAAGCCGGCATTGCGCGACCGCGACGAGGAAGAAGTGCGCGGCTACCGCGACGCGCTGAAACTCATCCATGAATCCGGCGCGAAGCTCCCCGTTTCCGAGGCGACGATACAGCGGCTCCACAAACTGTGCCGGGGCGAAATCTGGGACGCCGGCCGATACAAGCAGAAAGACGGGACATCATCCAGACCTACGCTGATGGGCGGAGCCGGGTCCGTTTCAAATCTGTTCCTGCCAAACAAACGCCGGCAGCGATGGCGGAAATGGTTGAGCTTTGGCAGCGCGGCCTCGTGGAGAAATGGATTCATCCGCTTGCGCTCGTCGCGGCGCTGAACCTGGATTTTCTCTGCATCCACCCGTTTCGCGACGGCAATGGCCGCGTCTCGCGTTTGCTGTTCCTGCTCGGCTGCTACCATTGTGGACTCGAAGTCGGCCGATATATCAGCCTGGAACGAATCATCGAAGAGAACAAAGAGCGCTACTACGAAGTCCTCGAACAAAGCTCGCAACGCTGGCACGACGGCAAACACGATCCCTGGCCTACCATGAATTTCCTGCTCTTCATCCTCACGCAGGCATGCAAGGAATTTGAGCAACGTGTCGGCCACCTCAAGTCCCCGCGGGGCGAAAAGACGGAGGCTGTGCTCGCGGCGATTGACCGGCAGATTGGCACCTTCCGCGTGGCGGACCTGCAGGCCGAAAGTCCTGGCGTCGGTCTGGATTTGATCCGCCGGAT
Organism: Verrucomicrobiia bacterium; assembly: GCA_035629175.1. NCBI lineage: Bacteria > Pseudomonadati > Verrucomicrobiota > Verrucomicrobiia > Verrucomicrobiia bacterium. Next base: position 21,860 of record DASPIL010000044.1, read on the forward strand.
TCTCGCCCGGCTGCAAAAAGCCAAAAAAGTCAAAGCCCTTGGCACTGGCCGGAGCGCGAGATGGGAGAAAACTGGAAACTAGGTATTATCCAATCAACTAGGTATTAAACTACGCATTGAAGGAATTTAGCTGACGATGAAATCAAAAAACTCCACTTCAGCCCTCATCGTTCAGCCTTCAGCTTCCCCCGCGTCCTGCCCTCCCAACGCGGCAACGTGAACGAAATCATCGGCACAGACCAAATGGGGATGTGGTGATTCAGCTTCATTCTTTACTGAACTCAACTAAACCAACAACCCCTTGGCAAACTGAATCGCAGGGAAGACTGCTCAACCAACATGAATCCCTGCTGTATTCAGTTTAGCCCGACTTCCGCTATTCGGGCATATGTGAAGGCGTAAGTGGTTCATAATCAAGGAAGGATTCCAAAAGGTCTGCACTACAAGGGCTCACTGGGCGATCTTGCCAGCTGACGTGATCCGAGGTGGCGGCTGCTCGGGCAAAGCGAGCTTCAATTGGTCCAGCAACACTTGAAGCTCTTTCTCCGGCTGCGTATAGCGCGGCAGAATAACGTGGCGACCATCCGTCGTGGGTAGATGAACATCGATCATTTGAACGGCAGCAAATTTTTCCATCACCGATCGAGGTGTCAGTCCCGGCGCAAGTTCGCCGCAGCCATCGCCGTAGCGTTGCATGCAAGCAGTAAGCAAGGAACGCGACGAAAATGTGCGCCTCGATCCGATCGGCTTTCTGATGGTAAACCGGACGCAATGCCAAATCGCCCTTTAGATTCTTGAACGCCTCCTCCACCTGCGTCAGTTGCGTGTAGTATTCCCAGAGCTTGACCGGATCCTCACCCATGAGGTTAGTTCGCAGCAAATAACGTCCCTCGCGGCGACGCACCTGCCGCAGCTTGGCTTTACGCAGCCGCCAGTTGAACGTTTGCTCGTTGATCTCTTCATCCTTGCGCGGAACCCGTATGGCTACCAGGCGCCAGGACCCAGGCCATCGCTGCCGCACAGCACCCAACCGCATCAATAACTAGTCGCGCGTTTGGTGCTTCATCTGACGCAGTTCGGGCAGCTTCTTCCACAATGCCTGGAGCTGGCGCCGTCGCATCGCCCGTTCCTTGTCGATTCGGGAGGCGCTTTGTGCAAACACGTAGCATTCGCCTTCCTGCTGCAATAGCTTGACCGTGATCCCGTCCCGGACCTGATGCCATGGCAACTCTCATTCGTTCGGCTAGTGGGAAATTTCGAAATCCGATCCAATGGGCAGGAGATCCTTTTTGGCCGTGAATACGAGCTGGAATACTCCTCACAGGGCAAGCGGCCGCCTTGCCGTCTTTCGTGACGTGAGTGCAGGTGTAGTACAAATACGGCTGGCCGCACCCCGAAATCATCGAAGAAGCAGTTCGGGCTTCCAACGAAGAGAAGCTGCGGGCTTTAAGACCACTCAAGTCAAAACTCGCTGAGCTTGAAAGGCGTCATCGCGAGCTTTCCGAGGCCGTGAAGAACTGTGTAGAGGCCGTCAAAAAGAAGGGGGCGAACAGCATCACCGACGATTTCATGGCGGAGGCTGATCGTCTGTCAGTAGAAAAGCGATCAATTGAGCTGGAGAAGGGCAAAGTTCAAATCGAGATCAACTACCGCGAGAACGTGGTGGCAGACAAGCAGCGGATCGCTGACGCGCTGCTGCGTTTCGAGACCGTCGTGAAGAACCTCCCCGCCGACGATCAGAAGGACCTTGTTCAGCTGATCGTTCGCGAGATTTCTGTTAAACACTTTGATCCAAGTACCGACGCGGCACCGAAGCAACCGGGCGTTTTCAAGACCCCAATCCGAACTAAATGGTTTTTGGTTAACATGTCGCTTTTTGCAAGTGACTTGATTCCAGACGGTTACGGAAGTGGTGAAATAAGTTCGGATTTGAAACGAATTGGCTCCAGAGGTAGGACTCGAACCTACAACCACACGGTTAACAGCCGCGTGCTCTACCATTGAGCTACTCTGGAACAATGTCTCTGCTGAAGCGTTTCGTCCTCAGCAAGGGACGCGCAATTTACAAATCGACCCACCCATCGTCAAACGATTTGTCCTTTTTACGCGGACATTCTCGGCGTCCGACAAAATCCAGCCGACAGCATGTCAAAGACTGCTTACTGCGCTTGCTGCGGGAGCGCCTCGAAGTCGAACTTCCAGTGGTTCGCGAGCGCGCGTGCCTCGGCGGTCGTGATGTGAATCACCGAGCCGTGTTTCGGGGAAGAAAAGTTCGTGGTCTTCATAACGCCTTCATTGAAACGGCCCAGATGCTTGAAGGTTTTGAAATCCGTCGTTTCGCTGAATCCCATGTTGCTGGGCCGCACGCCGAACACGTCGTACATCAGGACGTAAGTCTCCGTCCCGAGGCGCCGCCACACGTTGGGGGCTTCGCGGCCGACACGCTCGGGATCGTAAACAGCTGGGTCGTAAACATAGTCGCGGTTGATTTTGCCGGACACCGCCTGCTTGATCCCGCCGCCCGCTCCCTGCGCCACGTAGAACATGTGGTAATTGCTGCCCACCCGCGTGATGTCCGCATCGAGAATCTGGTTGGAGCCCGGATACTTGAAGAGTTCCTGCGGCACGGTTTCGAGCTTTGTGAACGCGTCGTCCGCGTAAGAGTAGTAAAGCTTCGTGGGACCGCGGCTGAGCCGCATCGTGAAGTAAACCATGAGGCGGCCCTTTTCCGCATCGTAGATGGTTTCCGGCGCCCAGAAGCATCCCACGTCGCGGGTTTCTTCAAACGCCTTGTCGATGCGGAAAATCGAATGACTCCACTGAATCAGGTTGGTCGAGCGCATCATCACAATCGCGCGGTTGTTGCCCCAATCGTAGAGTTCAGCGGGCCTCTCCCATTCGTTTGTCCTGAACCCCGCGCGCCTGCCGAAAATGTGGAGATCTGTCATCGCCAGGTAAAACGAGCCGTCATCGCGGTGCACGATGTGCGGGTCGCGGATTCCCTTCTGCTCGGCCAGTTGGGTTCCGCCCATGATGGGTTTGCCGCCGTTGACGTCCTCAAAGGTGTAACCGTCGCGGCTCAGCGCGAAGTAAAGACTATGCGTGTCGTCCTTGAAGTAAGCGAACAGGTACGCCGCGTCTTTGTCCTGGACTGGTTCGGCCTGTGCCGCCTGTTCTCCGACCGCCAAAAGCGCAACCAATGAGGCAGCCAACAGCGGTCGACACCATTGTGGGAAGAGGAATGTAGTCATGTGTAGCACGTGGTCATGTTAAGTCGGAGCGTCTGGGGCGCTGCTTCCGGAATTTCTCACAGCATGAATCGCCGTCTCGAGCCCGGCACCGAGCCGCGTGGTGCGGTTCATCGCTTCGTTCATCTTTCAGGGCGTTGAACCACCCTCAATTTTCCATCCGCAGCTGCCGCGGGCGCGGAAATACGATTCAATCCCGCAAAGCCATTTGTAATGTCGAGGAGCTTGCCTGACAACTCCTGGCAAAGCCATCGACTTCGTCCAACAAATACAAGCTCCTTTCCCCACACCATAGCGGACCGCTCTCATCGAACGGATTTTAGCGAGCCGAGGTGGCGATGGTGCGGCTGATTCCCCCGATGCCCTCAGCATTTGTGCGGCCGTTGCGTGAGGCACGCCACATCGAATGGTCAAAAATGCCATGACAACATCCCAAGTGGCAATGGTATTGGCGCTGGCAATCATCTGCGTTGCCTGGATTGTTTCCTGGTTCAGGGGACATCGCGCCCGGCACATTCAACACGTCTTCGGATCCCTGTGCGTGCAGACGCTGGCTGCTGTTTTTCTTTCGCGTTCCTCAGATCACCTGCTTCTGTCGATTGCTTTTGCAGCGGTCATCCTGGGGGCGATTGGCTGGATGATTTGGAATGGTTCCCCTCGTATACAAGCCCGCTGATAAGTCACCATCGCCACTGCGAGGCGGCCCCGCGATGGCGCTCGAAGTTTGACCCACCTGCAGGGCGCGTTTCTGCTCTGCGGAGCCGCCATGCCGCAAGGCGTGGGAAACACGCGAGCACGTTAAGCAACCTGCGATACATCGGATTGTGAGCGGAACTGGTTTCGGTCCCGGCAAAAATTTGCGCATCCGCTGCCGTGTGCTGGGCAAGCGTTGCGCACCGCAGGCTCGTCCGCAGACCGGGGTCCCCTCGCAAAAGGTTTAATTTTTTGAGTGGTCCCGGTTGTGCTGATGTCAAAGCCTCAGATTCAGCACCGCGGCAACGATGCGATATTGAGTTATTACGATAGGTGTGGAACATGAACACCGTGGATCCAATTTTTAGCGATGCAGCCCGTGGCGACGGGTCGAGCGGCGTGGAGTCCATTTTGGATTACCTGCACGACGCGGCCGGGTTTGCCATTGGAATCAAGCCCAATGTGCCGTTGGAGCGCGCCCTCGGACGGGGAGCCTTGATGCCGCAGAATGAGGAGGACGCTCTCGGTCAATTAAAGGAAGCTGTCGCGGAGATCGGCTGCACGGTTGTGCGGCGCGGGCAGTCGCTGACCATCGTCACAGATCAGGACGCGAAGAAGCAGTTCCTTCCCTTGCCGCAGGTCCCTAGTGGCGGAAATTTAAGTATTCGAAGCTAGCCGATGAGTGCTGGCAATGGCCGGGCTCTCCGCGGACGGTTCGGATCCAACCCGCGCAATGGCAGCACATGCCTCCTGCAGAAACCGTTCCGCCGTGGCGCGGGCTTGCTCAAGAGTCACCGCGCTGTAATGCGCGTCTTCGCGATCGGAATGATCAAAGCCCAGCCCGTATAGTTCATCCAAAGCGCTCGTCATCGCGACGTTTCCGAGATCCTGCCGCGAAATCTTTTTCTGTCCTATCACCTTCGCCTTTGCACGATTCAGTTCAGCCTCGGTGAGCCCGGATTCGCGCAGCAAAGCGGCTTCACGAAACAGCTCCTTCTCCACCAGCTCAACCTTCTCCGGCATCGTCCCGACATAGAACGAAAAATATCCGGGAACGATCCCTGGAAAATGCTGGGCTCCCACGTAATATGCCAGGCCGAGTTCGTCGCGGATGCGAAGGAACAGCCGGGAACCGAGGTCGCTGCAGGTTTCCTGAATCAGGTCCAGGGCATAGCGCTCAGGGGAATTGAGCGTCGTGCCGGGAAATCCAATGACGAGGACGGATTGCTTTTTGTCGCGGACTTCAGTGACTCGCGCCATCCCACGCGGAGCAAAGCCGCTGCCGCCTTCGATCTTCTCAAACGGCATCGCCTCACTGCTGGGCTTCCACGAACCAAACGCTTTTTCGATGGCACTCCGCGCTTCGTCAGGATTGATGTCGCCGAACACGGCGAGCACGCAATTGTTGGGCACCGTGAAGCGGCGATGACAATCCTGCAGGTGCTTCACCTGAACCGCTCCAACACTCGCCTCCGTCCCCAACGGATCCAATCCATAGCGCTCATCGCCGAACAGCGTGCGCCTCATGGCGACGCTCGCGCTCTTGAGCAGATGATCCTTTTGCGCCTGAATGTTAGCGAGCTGCACTTCGCGTTCGCGTTCCAGTGCGTCCCCAGGGAACGTTGGGTTGAGCAGCACATCAGCAACGAGTTCCAGTCCCAGGTTGAAATCAGTGCTCATGACCTCGGCGTTGACTCCAAAACTGTTGTTCCCGCCGTAGCTGTCGATGTGACCGCCCACGGATTCGATCTCGCTCGAAATTTCATCGGCGCTGCGGCCCCTCGTGCCCTTGAGCAGCAGTTTGCTCATCAGTTGTGTGACACCGTTGGTATCCCGAGTTTCCGTGAGAACCCCGCCCTGGAAGACCGCGCGGAATTCGACAAATGGCAAACGATGATCCTCCTTGAACAACACGCGAAGGCCGTTCGAGAGCTCGAATTTTTGGATCGGATGATCCGCCGTCTCGCTCGACGCCGAAGCCGCTGTCGTTGCGCAGCCTTCGGGCAGGAGCGCGAATAACGTGCGATTCTCGGCTGTAAGGTATTGTTTGGCGACACGCTGAAGGTCAGCAGGGGTGATGCGCTTGACCGCTTCGAGGTAGCGCGCCGAAAAATTAAGGTCGTTTGCCGCAAGCCAGCTTCCGCCGAGATCCTGCGCCTGGCCCTGCATTGTTTTTCGCGATGCAAGGGTTCCCGATATGAACTGCTTCACTGCCTTGCTGAGTTCCTCGGAACTCACTGGTGCCGATTTCATCTTTTCGACTTCCGCCAGCATCGCATCGCGTGCTGCTTCGAATTTGTCGCCATCGGCAACGGCGCTCATGCCAAAAAGTCCGGCGCTGCCGGGGCTGTAAGTCCAGGCATCCACGTGATGCACCACGCCAAGTTGCTCGCGAACGGTTCGATAAAGGCGCGCGCTGCGGCCGCTGCCGAGCAGGACCGCGAGCACGTCCAGAATGGGCACGTCGGGATGTCTTAACTCGGGGATGTGCCACGCAACATGAAAATGTCCGAGCTCGATCGCCGCTTCCTCCACGATCTCGCGCGCGGCGGTCTGGTGGGGTTCCGCTGGAAGCACTGCAGGCGCAAGCGGACGCGCCTTGGATTGGGCGTAAGCCTGTTCGATTTGCGCCACGACCTCCTGCTTGCGGACGTCGCCCACGACGACGTAGAACACGTTGTTCGCCGCGTATTTTTCGTGATAGTAAGCGCGAATGTCTTCGGCCTTCACCTCGTTGAAGATGTCGGGATACCCAATGATCGTAAAACGATACGGACTGCGCGTGAAAGCGGTCTCGAAAAGGCGGCGGCTTGAGCGGCGGCCGGGATCGTCGTAGCCCATGTCCATCTCGCGACGGATCACGTCCATCTCTTTCGCAAGTTCATCCGGCGGCAGGGCCGCGTTCTGCATGATATCGCACAGGATGTCGATCGCGACCCGCGCGCCTGTGTTGGGAACATCGATGTGATACACCGTGCGGTCGAAGCTGGTATAGGCGTTCATGTAACCGCCCGCCTCCTGGACTTCCTGGTCGATGCGGCTGCCGGGACGCGTGGAAGTGCCCTTGAAAAGCATGTGTTCGAGCACGTGCGACAGGCCCGCGCCGAGCCAGCGGCCTTCATGAATGCTGCCGGCCATGCACCAGGCCTGCGCAGAGACCACGGGCGCGCTGTGATCTTCGCGGACAATGATGGTTAGTCCGTTCTTGAGCGTTGTGACGGAAACGTCGGGGGGAATTGCGGGAAGCGATGGTGCGTTGTTCAAAGTCTTGCCTGAGGGGTGAAGGGAGGCGGGAGGCGGGCCTAGCGGTTCGGCTGCGTGTCCGCGGGGCTGGCGGCTGCGCCGCGGTTGTTCAGCTTGTGCGATGGAAGAAATGGTTTCTCAAAGGCTTCAAAGAAATCGTAGCCGTTCTGGAAGTCATCGCGGCTGTCTTTCTCGGTCTTCGCGAGGAGGCCCGCTTCGACCATGTTGAAGACGATCTCGCCGAAATCCTGGCAATTGCGAATGCCCCATTCGGCCAGGACCGTCGATGTCATCGGGCCGAACTGCGAGAGCGCGTATTCGCGGATGCCGCCGAGGAGTTCCTGTCCGCTGACGTGGCGCAGGTTGCCGCGGTTTTCCTTCACGATCGCTTTTTGTGTATGATCGAGGGCCTCGCGAACGAACAGATATCCATCCCGTTGATAGCGGGAGTCCTTGGTGAGGATCAGGTCCAATCCGTCTTCGAATGTCGGTTCGTGCATCAATTCTTGGGGTGAATGCCGCTCGGCGGCGTCAGGGTCTGCGCTGTGTCTGCGGGATGCGAAGTGCGATAGGTTTTGACCGCCCAGCCAACCAGCAGGAACGCGCAGACCAGGCAGAGCACCAGTTGTTCCTGCCGGGTCAAGCGATTCACGCCCGGGAATATAGTGCAATGGAGGGATTGCACAATCAGAGAAGCAGGCGCACGGCGAGGTGGCGAGGTCTTGCATGCCGGGAGCCTTGAGGCCGCCTGGGCGTTAATCGTCCGCGCGTCGTAAACATTGCCGGCGGGTTCCTCAGCCCAAACGCGGAAAGGGTCCGAAGCTGCGCGCGGGTTCATCGAATTTGCTCTGAAACTTAAAAACCCGTCAATCTAGGGCAGAAAGAATCGACGAACCTGGACCTGCGCCTCGGCATCCAAAGCTGACACGGCCTTCGAGCCACGCGACTCGCTCAATCGGCCCGGCAAAGTCGGGCCCCACAGTTCGATTGTATTGGAAAGGTCCTCGGGCCAGCCTATAGAGATCACTGCAAATCTAACTGTCGCTGAAGCTAGTTCTCGGAGCGGCTCGACATGCTGACAGGGACTCGGTGGGAAAGCACCAGGCTCATCACGTCCAGTGCGATGGGGGGTGGATCCTCCTGGCCGTCCTCGCGGTAATACCAAACCTCCCCACCTCGTTCCGCCAGCCTTGCCAAGCGAGCATCCAAATCTGCAAATGAGCTATTCGTACCGTCCACGAACAATGCCCCGGATTTCGACATTGTGATCTTGAGTAAGGGTCTGGACTGAGGACCCAACACCGCCTCCTCAGGCTCTCTTGCGCAGCCGCAAACGCACAGCATCCAACTGAGAACGGTGATTAACCTAATGCACATATGGTCCACGAGCCAGGGTCGTTGCCAATGTAGTCTTGGCGCTAATCGGTCGGAGTTATCCATAGTCTTTTCCTTTTTGAATGAACCTTCCGAGGGCTTTGGTTGCGGGCGATGCTGAATCTCGCGGCGAAAAGTTTCAAGCGCTTTGCTGCAACCTGGGAAGGCGTTGCGCGCCAGTCATATCAACCGCCGCCTGTGTTCACTTTCATCCGGCCGATTGATCTGCTCCGCGTCGCGGCGCGCCCATCGAAAAGCGAACATCAGCGACACGAGCCAAATGAGGCAGACGAGGGCTGAGCGCGCGTAAAACTCCGCTCCCCTCCATCGAATGACCAACTCCTGTCCGCTGGCGCGAATCCAATCAGGGCTGATCAGGTGAAACGGGAAATGGGAGCGAATCATATCAGCATCGACACCGGGTCCCTGAAGGACCATCGGCCAGCGCATCGTGCTCCATGCAAGCTGAGCGTAAACGGCGCAGGCGCTAAGCAGCAGCGTTGCAATCATAAACTTGAGCGCCTTCATACAGCTAAGGACATAGTTTCCGGCCAACTCTCAAGAAACGTGGGCGATCATCCGCTGCAAATTCGATGTTGGAAAACCCGCATCTTGGAAACTGCAGGGCGGCGGAGGTCGGTGCAATAGCAGCGTTGTGCGTTTGATGCTCAATTGCGCGCGTGCGTCGCTGAGAGCCAAATGATGATGCTGGTCAAAATCATCAGGCCGCCGACGATGAAACCCGGACCGAGCCTCGCCTCGAAGTGCCCAGCGCCGACGACTAAGCGGCTGCCGAATGGCAACAGGCCCGCTCCAAGAACGGCCAGCGAGATCGCGCAGACTTTGTAATATTGGTGAACAAAACCAATCCCGACACCAAGGATGTATCCCGCAGCTTCCCAAGCCGTCATGTTCTGCTCGTTCGTGTCCATATTAAAAATGGTGAAACGCCCAACAATCCAGCTCAGGACCGTTCCGCGGGAGGGAGGTTTTGCAATGAAACGCGGTGGGGTTCGGGTCCAGTGCAGCGCACGCTCGCACTAAGCCGCTGCGCAGCGGCGGGAGGATAGCGTTTCCGTCCATGCGTTTAATGTTCCTTTGGCTGGGCTGGAGCATAATCCTGGTGCATGAATCTTTTCAATCCTTCATTCACCAATGCCACCCACTTCGACTGTCACCGAAGCATGGTTTTGGAGCTTTGCGTCTCACGCAAGATTCAAGCTCATCAAACGGCCGTAGCCGGGTTTTTTCCCTGTTTCTGGCCCACAAGGTGTCACCGATTCCAGCAATACCCAGCTGCCTGCTACGGCGTTGTGCCGTTGCGCCGCCATCACCTTGCCACCGCGAAACGCATCCGACCGCCAGATCGCTTACAGCCTAAAAACCTGCCTCATAATCGCATGTAAGCCGAAAAAGCAAGCTCCTGGATTCCGTAACCACATGGGAGCGAATTGCTTGTCTAGGCGACAGTCGAGGGAACGATGAACGGCCGTCGCGGTCGATCCCGCGCCGGCGCAGCCTCTCCGATTCTATCGTGTCTTCGTGAACTATGAGTAGGAGTTCGCTGATCTGCCCAGGTTCGACTGGCGACTCGGCTCGATCACGAATTATGGCAGAGCGCTGAAGAGGCTACGCGATGCCGCGAACTGGCCGAATTCTTCAAATCGGTTTAACCAATCCCTTGGTCCTTTAGTCTTTTCGTCCTTTGGTCCCCAGATGTTGCCCTTTCCAACTGTCGCCGAAACAAGCTTGCGACCCCACACATCCCGCAGCGCGTCGAATCGTTGAATTCCTTGGCACTCGGATTGTTATTACTCCCAAAATGGTTGGATATCGTCCCAGGCGAGTTGCCAGCCATTGCCGTAGGTGCCGGAATACGCGCGCCAAAGACGAGGTTGGCTCGGATCGGGCAGAGTGTTCGGAGGTGGCGGGGGCGGGGGTGTGCCGCGACCAAAGACATGCACCTGTGCGCCGTCTCCGGTGCACACAACAGCCGGGCCGGAACTGAATACCCCACTGCCGATCGCCTTCCATTCGGCCGCCGCGTAAGGCCCGCCAAGGCTGACGAGCGCGGTGTGCCAATAGCGGTTATCCATTCCGCGGCCGCCCACGTGGACGACGTTGCCATCAGCAGAAGCGGCCGCAGCGGGGGCCGAGCTGAACGTTCCCGAATGCATGGCCGCCCATCCCGTCCAGTTCGTTCCGGCGTTCGACGAATAATTCCACCAGATTCGATTGTCCGTTCCCCGGCCAAATACGAAAACCTTCTGGCCATCACCGGAACATGCGGCTGCCGGTGCCGAGTTGAATGCGCCGAAGGGGATCGTCGAAAAGGGAGTCCAATGACTGGCGCCGCTGACGAGTCGCGTATGCCGGTAGCTTCCGTCCTGATGCCGGGCCACCACATGCAACAATTGTGCGTTGGCCGAGCCTGCGACGGCGGGAGCGGAAGCGAATTCCAAAGTGACGATGCCGCCTGAATGCGACAACGGCGACCAACTGCTGAAGTTCGTGCCACCGTTCAAAGAGCGCGCCCGCCAGATTTTCTTGTCCATGCCGCGTGCGAAGAGATCAATCGTGCTGCCCGCGATGGAAACCGTCGCTGCCGGGCTGGAGCGAAAGATACCGGAGGCGAGCGCCGGGTCATACCCGAAGAACCAGGTGTTGCCCGCGTTCGGTGAATGGATGCGCTCCAGGGATCCTGGCAATTTCCGATCGAAGACGGAGAAGATATCCAGACGATTGCCAGAGTCATCCATCACGGCGGCACAGCGAGCAGGGTCGAGATCGGCATTGAAGATGTACGGGAGCAGTTGAACGGACGGAAAGTTGGACGGAACATCCGGTGTTCGCACCTGGGTCATACTTGCAGTGAGACCGAACCAGACGGCTTCGGCATCGTGCCATTCGGGAGGATCGTCATCGCCCCATCCCATGTTGCACTTGAACCAGCGGGTCAGCTCAACCTGCTCGCAATCTTCGTAGCGTTCGACGCGCTTGTATCCGTATGCAAGCGCGTAGTGCGGGGTAATCCCGCTCCAGATTCCGACGACCCCTGGACGATTATTCTTGATGCCATTTGCCACCGCCTTGCCGCCCTCCTCCCAATCGGTCCCGCCGACCAAAAAGAAATCGTTCCAGTGTGCCTCTGCATGGCATTCCACAAAGTAAGGTCCAAATTCATTCATGGGCGCCGGCCAGGGAAAACCGCCGAGCGAGTTGGCTACGCGAAAGATGTATTCGTAAAATGCAGAGGCCATTTGATCCGGGGCCGTGGCGCCCTGGCCACTCACGCAAAACGTGTTGCACAATCCGTGCAGATCATCGTACACGGCGCGAACGAGGGATTCATTCTCCCACGATGTTTTCGGAGCATCGCTGTTCTTAAGCGAATCCGGGTTGAACCGAAAGACGGCGGCATTTCCGCGGCCGGAGTTAAGTTTGTAAAACGCGCTCGGCACGCCGTTGACGTCCCACCAGCCGAGGAGCATGGCGAGAGCGGTTGGGCCGCATCCGACTGACGGACACCACTTGTTGTTGTCTTTGAGTTGATGAAACAGTCGTTGATCGCCATCCCAGCCTGTCCCGGCGTACCACGTATCCGTGTCCAAACTGGGACATCCGGCCGCGGCGCCAAACGCAGCGGGCGTCGCTGACGTGACAACGAGTGTGTAATTCTGCGCGGCGCCGGCGGCGGTGACTACGCGCACGATCGCACTGCCCTCGGCGAGACCGGTTGCGGAAAATCCGCCGCTGCCGGCCAGCAACTGTAATTGCGCGATGGGTGGCTCGCCGTCTTCAGACAATAGGCTGACCCGTTTTAGAGGTGTGCTTTGAAGGAAGACCGTCGATTCCCCTTCGCCAACACTCAGGCGCGGCAACCGTCCGCCCCGCAGCAGACTCCAGCGGCCGCTGGCGATCTGACTCCGATTCAACCGATAACTGGCGACCAAGGGATTGGTGAGGAAATTTTGTTTCATGGCCGGGTACAGATAGAGCGGAGCCGGTTCGAGCGGAGGGAGCGCAGTCAGCACTTTTTGGCCGGTAGTCGAGTCAAAGGAGAAGTGACCGCTCAAATCCGGGCGCGGCGAATTGTCCGCGAGGGCGCCGGGAGGCGTTCCATATTGCCCCAACAAGTGACCCCCGGCGTCTTCAACCGACCAATACACTGCGTTGAACCGCAGGATTTTTGCGGGCGCCCCCGAACCGACGCGTTTGAGCACGCGCTCGGTTTTGGTTGAACCGCGGGTGGCAAATTCCACGATCGGTGCGTCGTTGTCTGTCAGGGAGATCAAAATGTAACCCTTGGACGGGCCGTTTGGCTGTCCGTTCGGCACCACCTTGAGCTCCGCGTAGGCGGGTTGTGTGCCATTCGCATGCAAGGGATCGAACACCAGCGTGGCGGCAGGGGCGAGATCGACGTCGCTCCAGTCTGCCGCGTCACTTCCGGGCGGTGTCCCGGAATCCGGACCAAAGATCTGCAAATACTGGCGCGCGGCCGCAACGGTCTGTGTGGGGAGATTCGAAATCGGAATGCCATTTGTTCCGGGTAGGGGAATGAGCACCGGCGAATAGATGCTTCGCGCAAACCTGTAGAATCGATTGCCATTCGCGCCATCAGCGTCAAAGAACCGCAAGTCGCCAAACTCATCCGCCTGAATCTCACCCAGCCACTCCCAGCCGAGCGGGTCGGTGAGATCGTCGGTTGCTTCGACATTGTAGCGCTCGGCGGCCCGGGTAGAGGAGAGAAGGTTGAACCCGGTTTGGCCCCCCTCAAATTCAGGTTGCAGGGATGTGAGCAGAACCGGAGGCGTGGGCGGCAGTTCCACTCCGACGCGCGTCAAGGTGACGTCATTGCCATCGCCGCCCTGATAACTGATGCGGTATTTCACGCCGTCCGCCGAAATCGCGGCGCCCTCGGGAAGACCCGCGAAGTAGCCGTAAACCGGGTCGGTGTTGTCATTGGAAATCAGCGGGAACTCGGTCCCGGCGGCGGGGGTAAAACTCACGCTGATATCCAGAACGGGCTGCTGCAAGGCGACACTGCCAATGACGTTGACGCGGCTGTAGATCGAGTGGGATTGAAGCCGCGCGTGGAAGCGTGTTGAACCTGAGAGATTCAATCCGGCGCTTGTGAGCGGATCGCTCAACCCCAGGAGGTGTGAGCCGGGCGCAAAGACACCATCGATCATGACCACCGGACCCACCGCCGGCACAGGAGCTCCGACGACTCCGGGCGTTCGCGTCCCGCCAACCAGGGCCGAGCCCGGCACACGGATCCAGGTGAACGGGGCTGAGCGGTTGAAATAGAGCTCGCCTGCTTCCACATACGTCGCTCCGGAATAAGTGCTCACCGCCCCTGCTCCCGGGATCAAGCTGTAGTTCAGGCTCAACACCCCCTGACCGCGTTTGAGGATCGTTCCACCAGCGCCATGAATTGGGCCAGAGAATGCGCGGCTCGTGCCTGTGGGTTGGTCGAGGATCAACAAGCCATTGCCCAGCTGTAGGACGCCGGTGCCCGAGACTGCTCCCAACGATTCATGATTTCCGTTGAGATCGAACGCCGGCAGCGCGGCGAGGCCCGATGCATGCATGACGACTTCAGCGGTATCGGGAATCTGGTTTGAAGACGTGATTTGCACCGTGGCCGCGGGATGGATTTCGACATTCCCGCCGACCGCGTTAATTCCAGCGGGCTTGGCGAAAATCGTGACGCCGCCGGTGGCGAAGAATTGGGGGATTGTGTTTGAGTTCAGACCTTCCAACCGGAGGGTGCCGGTTCCAGACTTGGTGATCGATCCCGGTCCGAGGATTGCGCTTTGAATCCGGAACTCAGCCGTTCCGTTTATCGCCAGGTTGGCGATGCCGTTTTCGACTTTAAGCACCAGCGAAGAGAGGACGAGGTTGTTGGAGCCCGAACACGTGAGTGTTGCGCCAGCGGCAAGCGTGAGCTGGGCTTGCTCGGTGAGAGCGCTCAATCGATAGCCGTGACCGGACAGCGTGAGGCTCGTCACAACCAGACCGGGAATGTCGTTAATGGCATCCTGAGTTGCCGGCGTATCGGGAGGAAAGATCAGAATGAGATCCGTCTCGCCGGACAACGGCGGAGAAGTTGTCCAATTGGCCGGGTTGCTCCAAAAATCGTCACGACCATTTCCGGACCAGGTATGGATTCCCGCCATTAGTGACAAGGAAAACCATAGTGAGCCTGACAATACGGCAATTTGAAACAGACGCATGGTATTCATACATCTGGAAAAGAGGAAATTGGGTGACGAACATTACAGGAAAAATTCGGCCCAGCTTGACCCGAGTTTTACGGTGCGACAGGATCTCCGGGTTGCCGCGATTGAGATTGGTTCGTGCTTCCGATGGCCCGAGGAGGGGCATCGTGGGAGCGAAAGAAGGCTTCTGGGCTTTGCCTGAAAATTGACGGTGAGTCTCCCTGCTTGCTTGACGCCGTCGATCGCCCGGCCTGTCGACAGGCTCTCAGCGTTGGCTCTCACGCCTTGCTCATTTTCTCGGCTGTCATTGCTTCGACAGCGATAGCATCTCAGTGACGAGCACCAATAATTCGGGCTCAAGTATCATATCGACGCTGTCTTCCGGGTAATTTTCAAATTGATCGCCGGGATGCAGCATCGCCCCGCTCTCAATCAGCCCATCCCAGATTCCGCGCTTGTCCTCGAGCGACCAGCGCGTCAATCGCCTCCGAATTACTTCCTCCAGCATGGCGAGGAGTCGCCCATCGCACCATCCGTTGATCGCAAATTCACGCCGGATCTGCGCAATGACACGGAACTGAGTTCCCGGCAACATAATATGCGCTGCGTCCTGGAGCACCTGAGCCGCGGCATCTTCGTGGTTCATCGGTAGTGGTGTCATTGCCGCACGACACGGGTTGAGCCACCGGGATTCATCGGGTGCACCGCACTCGCGCCTGCAGCCACACTGGGCATCATTTCGGAATCTTTGTCTCATCGACTCCGGCGCTGCGCAATGTTGAAATAAAAGCCGAACGTGGAATCGAGAAATACCCGTCATAGACGAACTCGTATTGATCCTCGTGATGGCCGGGCTGCAGCCAAACCTCGGCCCTGCGCCCGCCGCTATAGTGCAGGACAAATTGGCCTGCAGGTGTGCAGTCGTGGGCCCGCACCGCCTTGCCTGCGGTCAACACAGTCATTATCCCGCTGACATTTGTGAGAAGCGCAATCCGCTCGCCCCAAACAATATATTCTATGGATTCAGGCAGTCTGGAATCGAACTGAGGTGAACGAACGGGTCGCGAGGTAAACAAAGTGAATACCGCCACGACCACCACTATTACGAGAATCCTTGTGCGAATTTTCGGAGTCATGGTCGAACGAAACTGAAACGGATCGCCGAGTCAACGGCGAAAGAGTTGCATGACCACGAAAAACACGAATCACACGAAACATCCCGCTCCTCTCTCTGCTACCTCTGCTTGCTCCTGTTCAATGCCGGTTTCCGCTGCCGACCTTCGCGGCCTTTCCATGAACCTTGCTCAGGGTTCAGGGGTCACCATAAAAGAACCAAGGCTCCTCCTCGCCGCAGCCTCTCCTTCACTCCGAGTAAAGTGAGAAGATGGAACACGGACAGGCAAACGGGTTTGCGCGAATTATGCCAAGTGGCGGGAATTAGACCGCAATATTCACGAGCTTCTTCGGAACCACGATGACTTTCCGGATCGTTTTGCCCGCGAGGAACGGCTGGACTTTTTCGGACGCCTTGGCCGCAGCTTCGAGAGTGGCGTTGTCGGCATTTGCAGCGACACGAATTACATCACGCAGCTTGCCATTCACCTGCACGGCAATTTCCAGGATATCTTCGACCAGCAACGCGGGATCGAACTTTGGCCACGGCGCATACGGCAGCGACGGCCGAGTTTCGCCGCGATTGGTGTTCAGCAGGGACCACAACTCCTCAGCGAGATGCGGCGCGAACGGATGCAGGAGCACCAGGAAATCACGCATCACCGATGCAGGACGCGTCTCCCACTTGATTGCCTCATTGCTGAAAATCATCATCGCCGAAATGGCGGTATTGAATCCCAGGTTGTCGAGGTCCTCAGTGACCTTGCGAACGCACGCGTGGAGCACCTTGGATTGCGCGGCTGTGGGGGTGACGTCCCGGACCGCGGCATGCAATTTGATCCGATCAAGCAATTGTGTATCGCCCGGTTGCGCGGTGGTTTCGGCCTGCTCGAATTCGACTTCGCTTTGTTCATCGACGAAGAGCCGCCACACGCGTCCGAGGAAGCGGTAAACGCCTTCGACGCCCTTGGTGTTCCACGGCTTGCTGTCCTGCAGCGGGCCCATGAACATTTCGTAAAGGCGAAAGGCGTCGGCGCCGTATTCCACGAGAATGTCGTCGGGATTCACGACGTTGCCGCGCGACTTTGACATTTTCTGCCCATCTTCGCCGAGGATCAGGCCCTGGTTGACCAGCTTGAAGAACGGTTCAGGCGTGGAGACATGGCCGAGATCGAAGAGCACCTTGTGCCAGAAGCGCGCATAAAGCAGGTGCAACACGGCGTGCTCCGTGCCTCCCACATACAAGTCGACACCGGGTGTAGAGGTATTCTGAACGGCAGCGGAGGACGCTGGCTTTTCCGGCGTTGAATCCGGGACGTTCGAGTTAGCGCTCGAGTCGCTGCCCATCCAATATCGTTCCGCCTCGCGGCTCACGAACGAAGTCGCATTCTGCGCGTCGAGGTATCGCAGATAATACCAGCACGATCCCGCCCATTGCGGCATGGTATTGGTTTCGCGGGTGGAGCCGTCGGGCAGGCTCACCCAATCCGCCGCGCGGGCGAGGGGCGGCTGGCCATCCGACGTGGGTTTGTAGTCGTCGAGTTTGGGAGGCAGGATCGGCAAGGCTGATTCGGGAAGCGCTTCGTGATAGCTTTGGCCGCCGGCATCTTTCTTCCAAACGATCGGAAACGGTTCTCCCCAGTAACGCTGGCGGCTGAACAGCCAGTCGCGCAGTTTGTAGTTGATGGTTTTCTTCCCGAGACCCTGGGATCCAAGCCACGACGTGATCCTGCGCTTGGCTTCGGCTGTGGGCAGTCCATTGAGCGAGATCTGCGCGCCCGCCGAATTTACAGCGGTGCCTTCATCGGTGTAGCCCTGCCATTGCGCGTTTGGATCAGCGGGTTGAACGACCTGCACAATCGGCAGGTTGAACTTTGTCGCAAACTCAAAATCCCGCGTGTCGTGCGCGGGCACTGCCATGATCGCGCCCGTGCCGTAGCTGGCGAGGACGTAATCCGCGATCCAGATCGGGATCTTTTCCCCATTCACCGGGTTGATGGCAAACGCGCCCGTGAAGACTCCGGTTTTTTCCTTGGCGAGCTCCGTGCGTTCGAGGTCACTCCGCGATGCCGCGAACTCCTGGTATTCTGCCACTGCAGCTCGCTGCTCCGCGGTGGTGATCGCCGCGACAATCTTGTGCTCGGGCGAAAGGACCATGTAAGTCGCGCCAAACAGGGTGTCGGGGCGCGTGGTGAAGACCTCGATGGAACTCTGCGGCGCATTGGATCCTTGAGGAACCGAAACAGTGAAGGTGACGGTGGCTCCTTCGCTGCGGCCTATCCAGTTCCGCTGCATTTCCTTCAGGGAATGGCTCCATTCGATCGTGTCGAGATCGGAAAGGAGGCGTTCGGCGTAGGCGGTGATTCGCAGCATCCATTGGCGCATTGGTTTTCGAACGACGGGGAAACCCCCGACCTCGCTCTTGCCGTCGATGACTTCTTCATTGGCCAGAACCGTACCGAGTTCAGGGCACCAATTCACAGGCGCTTCGCTGACGAAAGCCAGGCGTTTGGAATCGCGGAACGCGCGCTTCGCCGATTCCGTGGTGCAATCCTGCGGATACTTCAGAGTATCGATGGATTCGGCGCGATTTGTTTCAGGGTTGAACCATGCGTTGTAAAGCTTCAGGAAGATCCATTGGGTCCACTTGAAGTAACCGGGATTAGTCGTATCGACTTCGCGCGACCAATCGTAGCTAAACCCCAGGCTTTTGATCTGGCGTTTGAAGTTGGCGATGTTGGCCTCAGTGGTGACCCGCGGATGCTGGCCTGTCTTGATGGCATATTGCTCCGCAGGCAGGCCGAATGCATCCCATCCCATCGGGTGCAGAACGTTGAAGCCTTGGGAGCGGCGATATCGCGCCAGGATGTCCGTTGCCGTGTAGCCTTCGGGATGTCCTACATGGAGGCCTGCGCCGGAGGGGTAGGGGAACATGTCGAGAATGTAGAACTTTCGCGGAAGCTGGCTGGTTTCCGCGGCGCCGGACTTGATCCCATGCCGCAGGGCGAAGGGATGATCGGCGGGGACGGCGTCGCCGGGGCTGAATGCGCGAAACGAGTGGTTTTGATCCCAGGCGTGCTGCCATTTGGGTTCAATCAAGTGAAATGGATATTGTCTGCGGCTGCTGGCCATAGAGCGCGTGATCATTGCGGAAAGAGGTTTGGGAAACAACTTTGAATCTGGTGCAGTTGTAGCGTCAGGCATCGCTGCGTGACGCAGAGGGCGGCATCTTGCCGCCCGAACGAAAGCGTAAAGTGCGAAACCGCTGAAATCTTTTTGGTGCTCTCGAGGGCGGAGTTGCCCGCTCGTTCGCGGGCTGAGGGCCGGCTCTACGGCAGGCAGGGATGTCGGCAGCTAAAGTATTGTTCATCGCAAACATGCCCGTCGGAGGACGGATAAGCGGCTTTGATCCGAATTCGGTCTTTTTGAACGGCTGATTCATCTGGATCGAGCGGGTGACAGTCCAGAGGGATGAGGATAGAAAATGACTAGACATTTTTTACCCCCTGCCGCAGGCTTGCTTCATGGTTTTGGTCAATGCTCCGACTGAAAGCGATGTTTTGGATCGG
>DASPIL010000045.1 GCA_035629175.1 Verrucomicrobiia bacterium
GTATCTGTGGCGCTGCCTGGTGTATATCGAAATGAACATGGTGCGCTGCGGAGTTGTGAAGCATCCGCGAGAATGGGAATGGGTGGGTTACAGGGAAATCATGGGCGCACGAAAACGTTATCGGCTTGTGGATGTGGATCGGTTGTGCTGGCGATTGCAAACAGGGGATGTGAACGAGGTTCGGAAGAATCTGGAGCAGAGTGTTGCGGAGCGAATTGCTCAGGACCGGATGACGCGCGAACCATGGTGGACGCAGGCGTTGGCAGTCGGGAGCAGAGAGTTCGTGGGGGCGGTCGAACCGCGGATTCAAACACGGCGTGAGTTGGAGGTTGAGGAGACGGAAACCGGGTGGTTGCTGAAAGATGAATGCATCCCTTACAAGGCAAGAACGGGGCCAGAAAACGCCTGCAAGGCCATGGATTGAAACGGAATTGTGCGCATCTCATTCTGTTCCAAAACGTTGTCTCTGCGACACGAGACAATAACGATTTGGTTTTAGCGAAGGAATGTAAACTTTCATGAAGACTCGCATTATCTTTGGATTTCTCGCCGCGCTTCTATTCTGCGGAAGCGCAGGCGCCTCGCTGACTGTCACGGTCGCCGAGCCGAAACTCAGCGGCGGTTCGTCCGTGATCAAGCTGACGATGCACAACACCTTCGGAAAAGCTGTGGAGTCGGCGCGGGCGGTCGTGTTCTTGAAAGAGGCCGGCGGGAAAGTGGTTCACCAAAAGACCCAATGGGTGATTGGCGGGACACGGGAACGGCCACCTTTGCAGGTAGACAAGAAGGTGGAGTTCTTCATCACCGTTCCCGCAGACACCCTGTTCGAGAAAACGGATATTGTGTTCACACGGATCATCCTGGCAGGCGGCGAAGTGATTCCGGCGGGGAAGGGATTTCAGATTGTGAAGCCTGGGAAGTAGGCCACGGCTGAGTGTATAAAGAGAATGGCACGGGAAAAACATTGAACAGGAGCCCGCAACGGTAGCAGAGAAAAGGCAGAGGAGGCTGCATCCGGATCCGTGTCCACCCAGGATCGGATTCCATTTCCGCGGCTCTCCGTTCGTGCGGCTCGTGTGATTCGTGGTTGAAGTTCCCCGTCCCGAATCCGTGTCATTTGCGCGCTGTTGAGCAACTCTGCGCCGTAGGAGACGGAGTGAAGACGTTTAACAGGAGCACGCAGAGGTAGCAGAGAAATGGCAGAGGAGGCAGCATCCGGATCCGTGTCCACCCAGGGTTGGATTCCATTTCCGCGGCTCTCCGTTCGTGCGGCTCGTGTGATTCGTGGTTAAAATTCCCCGTCCCGAATCCGTGTCATTTGCGCGCATTTGAGCAACTCTGCGCCGTAGGAGACGGAGTGAAGACGTTTAACAGGAGCACGCAGAGGTAGCAGAGAAATGGCAGAGGAGGCTGCATCCGGATCCGTGTTCATTCAGGGTTGGATTCCATTTCCGCGGCTCTCCGTTCGTGTGGTTCGTGTGATTCGTGGTTAAAGTTCCCCTTCCCGAATCCGTGTCATTTGCGCGCGGTTGAGCAACTCTGCGCCGTAGGAGACGGAGTGAAGACGTTTAACAGGAGCACGCAGAGGTAGCAGAGAAATGGCAGAGGAGGCTGCATCCGGATCCGTGTCCACCCAGGGTTGGATTCATTTCCGCGGCTCTCCGTTCGTGTGGTTCGTGTGATTCGTGGTTAAATAAAGTTTCGCCCCTTCAGTTCGTGAAAATTCGCGTAATTCGCAGAAATCCATTTACACCCTTTCTGTTTTGATTGCGGCTCTGCCGCGCTGTGTCCATGCGTGGTTGCCATGGCTTCGAAGGGTTCTTGAGTGGGAGGAACTGCAGTTCCCAAGGTTGCAGAGTTGCTCTGAAGCGAGCTGATGAAATAGGTGTCATGTCGGACATGATACGGCGCGCCACGAACCGCCCGTGGAAACCTGCTGCAACGATCTGAACGCTTGAACTTGGAATCTGGAACTTCGTCGAGCTGATCGGGAACCCTGCGTCGGTTGTTTGAGACCATGCGACGCTGATTTAACAGCTTGCAGCCTGTATTCAGAATCTTTGAGGCTGGATATCGAACATTACAGCTTTGATCTGCAAGCCGAGAGGATCGTGGCAACTCGCGACGCAACGATCTGAAACCGCAATGCGTTAATCCGAACTCCTACAGGCTCGATCTTGAACGCTCCCGATAGGATCTGAAATCGCAAAGGGCCGATCTTGAACCTCGGAAGGCGAATCTGGAACACTGGATCCACAATCTGGAACTTTACGACGTAGTTTTGAAATCCCGTTGGGATGGTTTGGAACGCGAATGGAAATGTTTTGGATCCTTGCGACGATGTTCGCACCGTCACATAGCTCTCGTCGACGGCATCCCCGCACGATTGCACCGCGCGGCTGAAGGACGGAACGGATTGGCTTCTTCTGAACCGCGGGATTGAGGCCCCGGGGCCGCGCGACATTTTGCTGCCCAAAGGCCGGGTCTCGTTGTAAATTCGCCGCACTTCGGAATGGGTGCCTGCGGGCATTCCTGCATAGGGAAACGCCTGATGGCGAATACGACGCTGTTAAAGAACTTTGCTCACATGGATATCATGGAGATCGTGGGAAGGGTGACCGGGGCTGCGCTGCAACTGCCGCGCAGTAAAAACCGCGGGGCTTTCAGCCGCAGGCGCATCGCGCGCCGAAAAATCCTCGCGCCAAGAATCTCAATCATCATTCCAGCTCACAACGAGGAACACTACTTGCGCCATACCCTCGACGCCCTGAAACGCCAGAGTTACCGAAACTTCGAGGTGATCGTTGTCGCCAATGGCTGTTCCGATCGTACGGAGGATGCCGCCCGCGACGCGTGTGATCGCCTTGTTGTGCTGTCGCAAAAGAGCTTGGGTGTCGCCCGAAATCTTGGCGCGCGCATGGCCAAAGGAGAACTGCTTGTATTCCTCGACGCGGACACGCTGCTCGATCCGAACGCGCTCAAGACCATCGCGCACAAGTTTACCAGGCGTCATGCCGCTGGAACCATTCGCGGAAAGCCGGATTCCGATCGTCTCGCCTATCGAATCATCTACGGCGTCAAGAACCTGATTCATCGGACGTCCCTGCATCATGGAAGTTCCGGAGTGATCCTGTGCTGGCGGCGTCACTTCATGAAGCTGGGCGGTTTTCGGGAGAATCTCGAAGTGCGGGAAAATAGCGAATTGATCAAGCGGCTGGAGAGATTTGGGCGGTATGCCTGCATCAGCCGCGCTGTTGCAGTGACTTCAATGCGGCGATACGAGCATCGCGGCGTCGGCCGGATGGTTTGGATGTGGACACGGCTTTGGTTTGAATCGTTGTTCCGCGATTTGAAGGATCGCAAGTACGAGACGGTTCGGTAACGCACCCTCTCCCCCAGCCCCTCTCCCGAACAACATGGCGCAGGATCGACGCAAAACTTTTTCTGTTTTTTTCGAGGTCGGGTGATAGTGTGGCAGCAATTCAGGTCCGAACAAATCTGTTCCATGAGCAGGCGCAACCAGAGGTTCCGGAATTCCCCGATGGGGTACCGGGTGGATTGCAGGTTCGGCTGACCAACCCCGAGGCGACCCATGATCCCCACAGGCACCATCAACGAAATCCTCCGCAACAAGGGAACTGAACTCTGGTCCGTGTCACCCGATGTCACTGTGTTCGATGCCATCCAGATCATGGCAGACAAGAACGTGGGCGCTTTGCTGGTGATGGAGAATGGACAGCTGGTCGGAATTCTCTCTGAACGCGACTACACTCGTAAAGTCGCGCTCCGAGGGAAATCCTCCAAGGAATTGAAAGTGCGCGAGATCACCACAGACAAAGTCACGACTGCGACGCCGGATCATTCGGTGGAGGATTGCATGCGGTTGATGACTGAAAATCGCGTCCGCCATCTGCCCATCGTGCAGGGTGGCGAAGTCAAGGGAATCGTCTCCATCGGCGACCTCGTGAACTGGATCATCTCTGCGCAGACGAGCACGATCCACCAGCTGGAAACCTACATAACCGGCTATTCTGCGTAAGGCTTCACCGCCTTTGCGCGAGCGTGACGGACACATACCGTGTTTGCGGTATGATGAATTTTTTCACCTCGATCGTCACGTCATCCGGTTTGAACTTGGTGAGAATCAAATCCGCCACGTTGCTGGCAAGTCTTTCAAGCAGCTTCCAGCTCCGGCCTTCGCCGTAGCGGATGATCTCTTGCACGACTTCGAAGTAATTGATCGTCTTCTCCACGCGATCCGACACTGCGGCCTGTGCAATGTCGGCGGTCATGTCGACTGAGATGAGGAGGCGTTGCGGCTGCGCGCGCTCCTCGTCAGTGACGCCCACATTAAAAAAAACTTCGAGATCCACGATACTGATTCTTGCCATATCAACCCTTTTGAGAATTCATTTGTTCCCGCACCGCGAGAACCAGGACGCGCGTTGGCTGGTTTAGCGGCATTTCCAACGCTTCCTGCAGCGTGACCCATCGAAACTCGCGCGCCTCATCATTGAGCCGAACCCGGGGCTCGCCCACACACCTGCATGTGTAGTTCATCAGGATGAAATGCGCATCCCGATAAAACTCGCGTGAATGGATGCAATCCTGGACGACGGTAAACTGGATATCGTCAATCGTCAGGTCGGTCTCCTCCTTGATCTCGCGCCGCAGAGCGTCGATGGACGGCTCGCCCCACTTGATTTTGCCACCAGGAATTCCCCAGAGGTCCGACCATTTGTGTGTGCGGACCATCAGGACACGCCCCTGCTCGTCAAAGATAAGCGCGCCGACGGTTGCAATCGGCCCATGAAGTTCCTCGAAAGGTTTGGCATCGGGTTTGAGTCGCAGGTCGTTGCGCTCCAAAATGTGCTGCAACTCGCCCAGGTGCTCCACGATCAAATCAGGCTTGGCCTGGCGCAACTGCTCGAGCGTGTTGTAGCCCGTGAGCACTGCGCAGGAATGCACGCCGCCGTGCACTGCGGTTTCGATGTCATGTTGCATGTCACCGATGAACAGCGTCTCGTCGGGCGCCAGTGCGTGGCTGCTCAGGATTTCATGAATCTTGTGGCGCTTGTCGCGAACGCCGACGAAGCATTCATCCAGCAGGCCGTTGAAGTCGATGCTCTGCATCTGAACGGCGAAATGGTCTGGATGAATGGCGCTGAGAATGAACGTTTTGAGATTGCGAGCGCGGCAGAACTGGAGGAACTCGCGCGCATGCGGCAGCGCGCAAATCGAGCCTTGGACGTTCGGAAATTCCGAGTTGTACCAGATTTCCAGCTGCGAAAGCGGGACCTTCGGAGTGTGCTTGTCGTAGAAGAGCGTGAATGGAAGGCAGAACTCGGCGCGAAACGTGTCGAGGGTCATCTCCGCGCATTGCGCCTGGTTCAACACGTGGTTCGTGGCTTTCCAGACTGCCGGCAAGTCGTCCACGAGCGTGCCCGACCAGTCGAAAATAATGTTGCGGATCACCCTGCCAGTGTAGGGGCGAATGCCGTCCAGTAAAGCCATCGGAAAAACCGAAGCCAAGGTTCGCCATTGAAGAACAACTTATCTAGGTTATAGTCCGCCAGTATGAACCGGTTGCGGCGGAACGTTGAACGTCCTGGGCGTTGCTCTTCTGGACGATCCGCCGGGTTCACGCTCATCGAACTCCTCGTTGTCATTGCAATCATAGCCATCCTGGCCGGGTTGCTCCTTCCTGCGCTGAGCAGCGGAAAGCAGCGCGCCCGCACAGTTTCCTGCCTGAACAACCTGCGCCAGCTGCAGATCTGCTGGGCGCAATACGCCCATGACAACCAAGGCATCCTCCCTCCAAACAACTTTGTGTATTTCTTTTCGATTGGGTCCACGAACGGGGGGCAGTTGGGCGAGGATAGCACCACCTGGTGCCGTTCGCTCGCGCCACTCGACACTGAACCTGTCAACGAGACCACTTCCATCCTGTTCACCTACAATCGCAGCCCGGCCATTTATCGTTGTCCCGCCGACCTGTCGACAGTGCGCGACCATCCCGACAAATTGCGAAATCGCAGTTACAACATGAGCAACAGCATCAACTGCCGGCAGGCCGATTACTTCCGCAAGAGCCATGAAATCAAGGATCCCACCACGCTGTTCGTCTTCATCGACACGCATGAAAACGCGATTTGGGATTCCACGTTTGGCGTGATGCCGCCTTCATCGTATTGGGCGAATTACTGGCTCGATATCCCGTCGGACCGCCATCAGAACGGCACCACCCTTTCCTTCGCTGATGGCCATGCGGAACGCTGGAAATGGCAGGCGCCCAAGAAGAACCTGCAGATCGGGCAGCATTCTACCGGACCCGAGGACATCGCTGATCTCCGCCGATTGCAGCATGCAATCAAGGGAGTCGGAAATAATTGAACGTGCTGGATCGAACCCTCACGTTTCAGATATTTTTCGCAACGCTGTCACATGCTGATCGCCTTCAACAAGCCTTTCGGAGTTCTGTCCCAATTCACGCCTGACGGGTCGCCGAACCGCCCGCTCTTCGAGTTTGATTTTCCACGCGGCGTTTATCCGATCGGCCGGCTCGATGCGGATTCGGAAGGCCTGTTGCTGCTGAGCGACGAACCTCAGTTGAACCAGCAACTGCTTCATCCTCGAAATGCACACGAACGGGAATACTGGGTTGAGGTTGAACGCGTTCCCGACGCGGCAGGCATCGCAACGCTGCGCCACGGAGTGACCATCCAGGGCCGGCGCACGCTGCCTTGTGAAGTTCGGATTCTCGAGCCGCAACCAGAGGTGCCACCGCGCAATCCGCCAATTCGATTTCGCAAGAACGTTCCGACATGCTGGCTGAGTCTTGAGTTAGTTGAAGGAAAAAACCGGCAGGTGCGCCGAATGACCGCCGCAATCGGCCATCCGACGCTGCGGCTGATGCGAGTGAGAATTGGAGAATTCCAATTGGGCGCCCTGAAAGCCGGAACCTGGATCGCACTCAACACCGAACAACGGCGCCTGGTTTTGAAAAACGCATGAGCGAGCTTCCCCGCTATCTCAAGCCGCATCAGGATGGCGTGCTCCTTGCCGTTCGATTGCAGCCGCGTGCTTCCAAGAATGAAATCGGCGATCCCATGGGCGAAGAATTGCGAATCAAGGTAACCGCGCCACCCGTCGATGCGGCAGCGAACCAGGCGTTGATCGAATTATTGGCAGAACGTCTGAACTGCTCGCGAGGACGCATTGAGCTGGTGCGCGGACATACCTCGCGCCACAAGACAATCAAACTGCACAACTTCACTTGCGAACAGGTGCTACCGTCGCTGCGAAGCGCCTGCGCCTGATTTCAATTAAACGAGCATCACTGCGTTCTGGAGCAAGCCGATCCCGCTGATTCGAATCGAAACATCGTCGCAAGACTGCAACGTGAAGGTGTCGGGCGGTACCACGCCCGTTCCCGTCAACAGGACCGCCCCATTTGGAAATTTCTGACAGCGAAAGAGGAACCCGGCGAGTTCCTTGAACGTGCGCTTGATTTGTCCGACCGATGTTTCACCTGCGAAAACGATCTTGCCCGCACGCCGAATCTCGATCCCAATTTTCCATTCGCGCGCTGTTGCCTCGTCGGCTCCCAGC
The DNA here is from genome assembly GCA_035629175.1 of Verrucomicrobiia bacterium. Lineage (NCBI taxonomy): Bacteria > Pseudomonadati > Verrucomicrobiota > Verrucomicrobiia > Verrucomicrobiia bacterium. The sequence goes on from DASPIL010000045.1 coordinate 7,612, forward strand.
GTGATCCATGGTCCCAATGCGCAGGATCGCTCGTAGATCTTCGCTTGCGGCAGGTACAACAGATTTTCCCCTTCGATGTCGCGGGAACTCATGTCGTTCCCGATGGTGTGTCCAACCACGTCGCCACGGGAATTCAACACGAGCGCCAGCTCAGGTTCGGGCACACTCCACGTGGCGTCGTCGCGAATTCCAACAGGCGCCCCGCACGGCACCACCTTTTCGGCGACCGATTTAAAGAACAACTCGGGGCGTTCCGCCGCGTAGACCTTGTCATAGGCAGTCGCACTGAACTCTGATTCCTCCATGCGCGCCGTCTTGCTGCGCAGGTAAGTGACGCCCGCGGCCCATATTTCCTGGCGTTCGACGGGGGCCAGCAGTTTGACCTCCGAAAGGGGCATGCGCGGAAACGCCTTCGTCTCCATGCGGCTCAACGACGCCGCCAACCGTGCATCTTCAAGCAACGGCGTGAGTTCTGTTATTCCTGCGGGCGCGAGATCTATCACCACCAGGTCTTCACCAACGAGCCCAATGTGAACGCAATCGCGATGTGCAAAACGGCAGATATTCATAAGCGGGTCGCGCATACTACTATTGACGTTGCTGTGTGTCGGCAAGCAAACTCGCGCCATGATCCTGCCCAGACGGGCTGCTGCGCCGCCGCACCCAGCGCAATGAACCCAGACGAAACCATTTTCGATTCGGGCACGGCTGAGATTTTTCAGATCCAGACCTGCGCGCCGGGTCCGCGCGGGAGCCTGCCCATCACTGAGGACATGCTGCTGCACAGCCCGAGCGGCGATCTGTTCGGCATGACGCAGAACGCCGGGATGGGATGGGATCCATCCGAGCTTGGCCGCAAACAATTCCTTATCCTGAGCACGCAGGGAGGATTGCGGGCGCCCGACGGCAAACCGATCGCGCTCGGATACCACACAGGCCATTGGGAAATCGGGTTGCTCGTCAAAGCCGCAGCAGAAGAATTTCGAAAACTCAAAACGGTCCCGTTTGCGGGCTTCTGTTCCGATCCGTGTGACGGTCGCACACAGGGAACAGTTGGAATGTTTGACAGCCTGCCCTACAGAAACGAAGCCGCGATTCTTTTTCGAAGACTGGCCCGCTCCCTGCCCTTGCGCTCGGGCGTTCTCGGAATTGCAACCTGCGACAAGGGATTGCCCGCCATGCTCATGGCTGCGGCTGGGCTGCACGACCTTCCATTTGTGGTGGTTCCTGGCGGCGTGACGTTGCCTGCCGATGGCGCTGAAGACGCAGGAACGGTCCAAACGCTCGGCGCGCGATTCGCGCACGGATTAGTCTCTCTGCCAGAAGCGGCGGAACTGGGTTGCCGCGCCTGCGGGACACCCGGCGGCGGGTGCCAGTTTCTCGGGACAGCAGCAACGTCGCAGGTCGTCGGCGAAGCGCTCGGCTTATCACTCCCCCACTCTGCTCTTGCACCTTCGGGCCAATCAGTGTGGCTCGACATGGCAGCGCGTTCAGCCCGCGCGGTGCATTCGCTCGCCGCGCGCAACCTGGCCATGCGCTACATTTTGACGGCGGCCAGCATCAAGAACGCCATGGTTCTGCATGCGGCATTTGGCGGATCGACCAATCTTCTGCTTCACATTCCAGCGATTGCACACGCCGCGCGCCTGCCAATTCCAACCGTAGAGGATTGGATTGCCGTAAACCGCCGCGTGCCGCGCCTCGTGAGTGTTCTCCCTAACGGTCCGATTCACCATCCCACAGTGCGCGTGTTCCTCGCAGGCGGGGTCCCGGAAGTCATGCTGCACCTGCGGGCCTTGGGTCTGCTGAACCTCGATGCACTCACCGTCACGGGGAAAACGATCGGTGAGAATCTGGATTGGTGGGAGAAGTCCAGCCGCCGGACTGAATTCCGGAAACTGTTGCAGCAACATGATGGTGTGGATCCGAATGAAGTTATTTTTGCGCCGAACCAGGCGCGTGCGCGCGGCCTGACGAGCACCCTGGTTTTTCCCCGCGGAAATCTCGCGCCTGAAGGATCCGTGGTAAAGGCCACTGCAATCGATCCATCCGTCGTGAGCCCCGATGGCGTGTATCGCCACGAAGGTCCAGCGCGAGTGTTCGTCTCTGAGAAGGCCGCCATGTCCGCCATCAAGGAGGGAAGAATCAAGGCGGGCGACGTGTTGGTGCTTGCGGGGATTGGGCCGATGGGCACAGGCATGGAGGAGACTTACCAGGTGACCGGCGCGTTGAAGCACCTGCCGTTTGGGAAGCATGTCACTATTCTTACCGATGCCAGATTTTCAGGACTGTCGACAGGAGCGTGCATCGGTCACATCAGCCCCGAAGGCCTTGCGGGCGGACCCATCGGCAAGGTCATCGATGGCGATATCATCCGCGTCCACATAGATCGTCGTCGCGGTGAAGCAGCCGTTGATTGGGTCGGGGAAGGCGAACGCCGCTTCAGCGCTGAGGAAGGCGCAACCATCCTGGCGAAGCGCGCCCCGCGCGGTGACCTGTCGCCGCATCCTGCGCTTCCAGAGGACACACAGCTGTGGGCCTCGCTGCAACTGAGCAGCGGCGGAACGTGGGCAGGTTGCGTTTACGATCCAACCCGGATCATTGAACAGCTTGAAGCGGGACGCGCTGCGCTGCAGCAACGAACCCGTGCTACGTAGCGCAACACGCATCCGTATTGATCCCCGCCTCCTTCACGGATCAAATTCGTCTTCGCCGTTTTTGGACGAGTTCGGCTTTTGTTCGCGTGATTAGTGTGTTCCGCCCGTTTTCCCTTTTCCCGTTTTGGTTGCGGCTCTGGCGCGCTGTGGTATCTGGCGTTTGAGCGCGATCGGTTCTTCGATCGTCGTAAGCCCACTGCAAGTCGGCGCTCCGGCAGAATAAAAAGCCGCTTCAGAATTTCTGAAGCGGCTGTGAATTGTTCAGCAGCGACTCAGCGCTGCGTTCGGCTTACTTCTTCTTCGCAGGCTTGGAAGCCGCCTTGCGTTTGTCCTCGATCGCAGCCTGTGCTGCAGCAAGGCGCGCAACTGGCACGCGATAGGGCGAGCAGCTCACGTAGTTCAATCCAATTCGATGACAGAACTTCACGGATTCAGGATCACCTCCGTGTTCGCCGCAAATTCCCAGCTTGATTCCAGGACGGCTGGAGTTGCCTTTTTCCACGGCGATCTTCATCAACTGGCCGACACCGACCTGATCCAGGGTTGCGAACGGATTCTTCTTGAATATCTCGTTCTCGACGTAAGGCATGAGGAATGAACCCATGTCGTCGCGGCTGATTCCGAGCGCCGTCTGCGTGAGGTCGTTGGTTCCGAAACTGAAAAACTGCGCGGTTTGCGCGATTTCGTCAGCCGTGAGGGCGCCGCGCGGCACTTCAATCATCGTGCCCACGAGGTAATCAAACTTGACCTTCTTCTCGGCCATGACTTCCTTCGCGACGCGATGGACGATCTCCACCTGCAGGTCCAATTCCTTCTTGAAACCCACGAGCGGAATCATCACTTCAGGCTTCACCTTGATCTTCTGCTTGATGACGTCCGCAGCCGCCTCGAATACCGCGCGGGCCTGCATCTCGGTGATTTCGGGATACGCAATGCCGAGGCGGCATCCTCGATGTCCGAGCATCGGATTGAACTCGTGCAGGGCATTGACGCGCTTGGCGATCTTGTCGGCTGAGACACCGAGCTTCTTGGCAAGGTCCGCCTGCGCCTTTGCTTCGTGCGGCACGAACTCATGCAACGGCGGATCAAGGAAGCGAATGGTTGCGGGAAATCCTTTGAGTGCCTTGAAGATTCCAGTGAAGTCCTCGCGCTGATACGGCAGCAATTTCGCGAGCGCCTTTTTGCGATCCTCGGAATTCTCCGCAAGGATCATTTCACGCATCGCATCGATGCGATCACCTTCGAAGAACATGTGTTCCGTGCGGGTGAGCCCGATGCCCGTGGCGCCGAACGCGAGCGCGTTCTCGGTCTGCTCCGGGGTGTCCGCGTTCGTGCGGACCTGCAGGCGTGTGACCTTCGAGCACCATTTCATCAACGTCAGGAAGCTCTTGAACTTCTCAGTGTTCTGCGCTGTGGTGTCGCCCTGAAGGAGGCCCGTGATGATTTCCGAAGGAGCAGTCTTCAACTGGCCGCCGTAAACCGTGCCGCTCGTGCCATCGATGGACATGAAGTCGCCTTCCTTGAACGTCTGGTCCGAAGCCTTGACGGTCTTGGCGGCGTAATCAATTTCCAATGCGCTCGCGCCGCAGACGCAGACTTTGCCCATCTGACGGGCGACGAGTGCCGCGTGCGAACTGACGCCGCCTTTTGCAGTGAGGATGCCTTCGGCCGCAATCATTCCCCGCAAGTCTTCGGGGGAAGTCTCGTTGCGGACCAGGAGAACCTTCTCGCCACGTTCCGCCGCTGCAGCAGCGCGATCAGCATTGAGGTAAACTTTGCCTGACGCTGCGCCAGGACCGGCAGGAAGACCCGTCGCGATCGCTTTGGCTTTCTTCACATCAACGAGGTCGAATACAGGAGCCAGCAACTGGTCGAGCTGATCGGCCGGGTTGCGCATGATCGCAGTTTCCCAATCGATGAGCTTCTCCTTGACCATGTCCATCGAGAACTTCAGCGCGGCCATCGCGGTGCGCTTTCCGTTACGGGTCTGGAGCATGAACAGCTTGCCATCCTGGATCGTGAACTCAACGTCCTGCACATCCTTGAAATGTTTTTCAAGGATCGCGCGCACTTTGAGCAATTCCTCGTACGCCTTCGGCATGTGATCCTTGAGCTTGATCACAGGCTCAGGAGTCCGCACGCCGGCGACAACGTCCTCGCCCTGCGCGTTAATCAGGAATTCTCCGTAAAACTCGTTTGTTCCATTTGCAGGATTGCGCGTGAATGCAACACCCGAACCCGAGTTGTCACCGGTGTTGCCGAACACCATCGCCTGAACATTCACAGCGGTTCCCCATTCGGTCGGGATGTTGTATTTGCGGCGATACACGATGGCACGGTCGTTCATCCACGATCCAAACACGGCGCCTGCCGCTCCGCGCAACTGGTCCCAGGGATCGTTGGGGAATTGCCGGCCTGTGCGTTCCTTGACGAGATCCTTGAAGCGCTTGACGAGTTCCTGCTGGTCTTCGGCCGAAAGCTTCGAGTCTTCGACATCCTCGTGATATTTTTCGTGCTTAAACGTGTGAATCACGACTTCAAACGGTTCGTGATCCTCGCCCTCGCGCTTCTGCACCCCGAGGACGACGTCGCCGTACATCTGGATGAAGCGGCGGTAACAATCCCAGGCAAAACGCGCGTTACCCGTAGCTTTCTCGAGCGCGACCACGGACTGGTCGTTCAACCCGAGATTCAAAATCGTGTCCATCATGCCGGGCATCGAATCACGCGCGCCCGAGCGGACGGCAACGAGGAGCGGCATGCTGCTGGTGGCGCCAAACTTCGTGCCCATGATCTTCTCCATGTTCGCAACTCCCGCCTCCATTTGTCCCTGGAGTTCCTTCGGGTACGTCCGCTTGTGCTGGTAATAGTACGTGCAGACTTCGGTGGTGATCGTGAAGCCTGGAGGAACAGGCAAACCGATCCGCGTCATTTCCGCGAGGTTCGCCCCCTTGCCGCCCAGCAGAGGTTTCATTGAGCCGTCGCCATCAGCCTTCTTGTTGCCGAACGAGTAAACGTATTTCGTTGCTTTAGCCATAAATTAGATATCGATAATCCGACCTGTTGATTCCGCCGGAGGAATAGTCCGCAGAAACGCGTTGGACGATAACAAAGGCAGGGGGGGTGTCAACGGACGAGTGGAGCAAAACTAATGATTCATGATCGAAAACCAATAGAGGTTCAGACATTGCCAAAATCGGGCACCTATTCGGGCTTCACCCATTCATTTGCTTCCGGCATTTGCAGCCACTCTCCCCATTTTATCCGCGCATTTGACCTGCAAAAAACTTCAACTCAGGGCTTTCCATCGCTGGCTGCTTCGTTATAGTGCGCGCCACCCTGGATGTCTCGCCCCGCTCGCGTTGTGTCCAGATCTCATTGGAGTATGAAAAACCTGATGCAATATATGCCGGCTCTCGCGGTCGCTCTGGCTGCCGTGAGCGTCTCTTCTTCAATCGCCGTTGCCGCGGAGAAGTCCACAGCGCCGTTGTTCGATGGCATGGGCCGCCATCATCGGACCGTCACAACCGCGTCTAAACTCGCGCAGCGGTATTTCAATCAGGGGCTGACGCTCTGCTACGGGTTCAATCATACGGAAGCTGTTCGTTCATTTCGGGGCGCTCTGAAGGCGGATCCGAATTGCGCGATGGCCCATTGGGGAATTGCCTATGCCAGCGGGCCGCATGTGAACCGTCCCATGACGGCCGAGGACCATGGCCGTGCATGGAGCGCGATCACCAATGCCGTCGCGCTCAAGGCGGCAGCCGCGCCGATTGAACGCGCGCTGATTGAAGCCATGGCCACGCGCTACACGCCGGAGTTCACTGAAGATCGTGCTGCCCTGGACAAGGAATTCGCCGCCGCGATGCGCAACGTGGTGAGGGAATATCCAGATGATTTGGACGCGCAAACGATTTTCGCGGAAGCGCTCATGGACACGATGCCCTGGGATTACTGGTTGAAGGATCGATCACCCAAGCCCGAGACGGAAGAAGCGCTTGCGGCTTTGAAGTTCGTCATCAAGCGCGATCCCAACCATCCCGGCGCGACGCACTATTATATTCATGCAGTAGAAGCCGGCCCGCAGCCGGAACTCGGCCTGCCTTCAGCAGATCGACTCAGCGAACTCGTGATGCAATCGGGACATCTGCTGCACATGCCCTCGCACATCTACGTGCGCGTCGGGCAATACGAGGATGCCGAACTTTCGAATCGCCGCGCGATCAAGGCGGATCGCTCGTACATCCAGAGTTGCGCAATCCAGGGATTTTATCCGGGTGTTTATTATCCGCACAACGAGCATTTCCTGTGGTATGCCTTTTATTTCCAAGGCCGCAGCGCCGACGCCATCAAAGCCGCGAAAAAGGTGGAGACCCTGGCGCGCGAGAATTATTGCGGACCAAACCAGGTTCTGGAAGCCCCGCGATTCCGGCATCTCCCCACCCTGACGCAGGCGCGATTTGGCCGATGGGAAGAAATCCTCAAGGTTCCGCAACCGCCCGCCACGAACGACTTTCTCATCGATCGCGCCATGTGGCATTTCACCCGCGGCCTGGCGTTCGCCGCGTCCGGCCGGCCCGGCGATGCTGCGCGCGAACACGTTGAACTCTCAAAATTGCGAGGCAGCGAAACCGCCAAGGCATTGGACCTGCCCACCTTCCCAGCCGCCGGAATTCTCGCAGTCGCTGACGAATGGCTCGCGGGAAAAGTTGCCGAAGCTCAAGGAAAGACGGCTGAGGCAGTGGAGCATCTCCGCAAAGCCGTTGAAGCGGAGGACGCCCTGCCTTACATGGAACCGTCGTTCTGGCCTGTGCCAGTGCGACCCGCTCTCGGCGCGGTGCTCCTGCGCGCAGGACGGCCGGCCGAAGCCGAAGCAGTTTTTCGCGAGGACCTGCAGCTCTGGCCGCGCAACGGGTGGGGCCTGCTCGGGCTGGAACGAAGCCTTCGTGCTCAGGACAAATCCGAAACCGCGGAGAGCGTCCGACGCGAATTTGAAAACGCCTGGAAACGCGCGGATGCGAAACTCGAGCTGGCGTGGTTCTAGCCGCAATTCTTCTTCACGCAGCTTTGCCCTCGAAAATTCAGGGCAACGGCTGGAACATCGGTATGAAGAATTCGACGCGGACCTTGCCAAGATGGCGGTCCAGGTTGTAGGCGATCTGATAAGTCTCGCCGGGTGCCGCATTCAACGGCAACATCACCCGCGTCGAGATGACGGGATACGTGCCGCGATCGACTTCCCCGAGCTCCTCTTCGATGTCACTAGTGGTTCCGGCATAGTAAACTTCAATGATGTGGCGGCCTGGGGTGATGTAAATCTGCTGGGTCTTGATCTTTTTCCACGGAACTGTGCTGGCTCCGTCGATGGACGCGATCCGCACCGGAATGTGGGCCTCCAGGAGGGCAAGCCGATCGGCAGAACCTTGCGGCTGCACATACCGTCGACTGGAAGCGCAGGAAACGCTGGTGATGAGAAATGCGAGGGCGAGCAGGCGTAGAATGGCCGTCGGCCAAGCGGATCCAGCGAGAGCTTTCACGAGAATGGAGTGATTCATATCCTGCCGCGGAGTCTTGCAGAACATTCGTTTGCGTTCAATAGTCTGCTGTGTTTACTTAAGGCGCTGACCCGCCATGGCAACTGCCCCGTGTCAGGATTTAATATGCAAACAACTCAAGAAACACTGATCACGCAGAAGACCAAAGAACTTTGCCAGGCCATTCTGGACCAGCCCGAGACGCGGGCCGCGCGCCAGGCGATCGAGACCTTCATTTCTGACGAGAAATCGCGCACGCAGTACGAAAGCCTGATGTCCAAGGGCCAGGCGCTGCAGCAGAAGCAGCAAAAGTCCCAGCAGCTTAATCCCGACGAAATTTCAGCCTTCGAGAGTGATCGGGAAGCATTGCTGAACAACCCCGTTGCCCGCGGATTCCTCGACGCACAGCAGGAACTGCACGAGATCCACGAAACTGTAAACCAGTTCGTCAGCAAAACGCTGGAGCTCGGCCGTATGCCTGTGGAATCGGATTTCGAAGAAGGCAGTTGCGGTCACGGCTGCGGCTGTGAACATGGTGAAGGTGAACACGATCACGATCACGACCACGGACACGGTCATCACCATCATCACTGATCGACGTCCCATTCTTTCGCAAGGCGCCGGAAAATCCCGGCGCCTTTTTCATGGGCATCATTAAAACTCAACAGTTCAGCTGCGAAAAAATCGGGCCGCAAGCAGGCTGGCAGCGGCGCCAAACGCCGCAAGCACACCCAGCGGCATCCAGACCGCGGAAAACCCGCTGCCGAAGCTGATGAGCTGATGCAGTGCCTTGAGTGCCCAACCCGTAGGCGTGAACAGCGCAAACGTTCTCAGTGTCGGAGAACCCAGTTCCAGCGGCCACCAGCATCCGCCGATCGCCGCCATCAACAGCGCCGCAAGCACGCACAAGCCGGTGATCCGATCCTCCGCAACACTCAACGATCCGACCAGCACGCCGAGCGACGCAGCCACCCACGCGAACATGAAAAGCGTAACCGTTACCGCGGGAAGGTTCGCACCCAGGTTCACCTTGAACACCAGTTTTCCAAGCAAAAGGAACACCGCGATTTGCACCGCGCCCAGCAGCATCAACCCGTAGATTTTCCCGCTGAGCAGTTCGAGCTTCCGAACAGGATGCACCATCATCCGTCGAATGACCCCGTTGCGCCGCTCTGCCGCGATCGTTGTCCCGCCAAAGATCAGAAGGTTCATCATCAGATACATCACAAGATTCCCAGGCAGCGAGAAGTTGAAGCCTGTGGGCGTGGGCTTTCGTCCAGCGAACCGCGCGTCCAGCGTCACTGGATCCGGCCGCGTCATGACTGTGCGCAGGGCTGCCTCGGAGACCGGCCCGTTCGAAAGCGTGGCAGCTTCGAGAAGGTGTCCGTTCAATGCGATCAATGAACGAACGAGCCTGGCCTCAATCAGCATCGTGTCCGCCTCGCCTGAATCATTCCTTTGAAGAAATTGCAGCTTCGTGGGTTCGAGTTTCTCGACATTGTCCGTGAAGCTGGCCGGAATGCGAATGACCCGCGCAGCAGCTTCCGTATTCGTCGGGCTGAGCAGCCACATTTTCTGTGAACCCATTTCGTCCATGAGAATGGCGCTCATGTAGTTTGTGTCGTCATTCTCAACGAGCACGGGAGGCGTGTGATTCCACGGGCGGCCGGGCCCTCTCGCCGCGAAGCCCATGAAATAAACAAACGCCAGCGGCACAACGAACAGCCATATCCACGAGCCCTTGTGTTTCAAAAATAAACGGGCGTCCGTGTGGCCGATGTCGAAAATGCGCTTCATGCTGTTGTCCCGCTTCGCGCTGGAATCGCCTCCATGTTCATTGCCCGCCCCTGCTGAATTGCCGGCGAAAAACAAAAGCCGCAGCCGCAATGAGCACTGCGCCCGTGATGGCCAGTTTAAGGACGACGACACCGAGCGGAACAGGATCATTGAACTGCAATCCCCGCGCCGCCTGCACGAACCAGTGCGTCGGCAGCAACGGGCTGATGTGATCACGGAGAAAGGCCGGCATTTGTTGAAGCGGAAATGCACAACCACCCGCAATGGCGAGCACCATTCCCACGACCGTGTTCAATGCGCCAGCGCTGCGCTCGTCCGGAATCAGCGCAGTCAGCAGGGCAAACAGCGCCGCGGTGAACGCAGAGTAGGCCACCACCAGTGCAAACAACGCGGACGGCTGGCGCCAATGGATCCCAAATGCCCAGCCCCCGCCCAGGAACATCACACCACTGCAAATGAGGAGCACGGCCAGCGCAAAAGAAACCTTGCCTGCGATGAACGGCCAGTACTGTTTATTGAGCGTTTGATACCGCGCAAAGGTGCGCTGGCGAACTTCACGATGCAGGTCAACCATCGCTGTGCTTCCCTGGAAAAGCAGGAACATCCCAGCCATCCCGATCAACAGAAACCCGAAGATGTTGGCCGCGTCATTGCGCCTGGTTTTTTCCTTCGGTTTCCCGGCGGATGCCACTGCGTTCGTTTCAGCGCCGTTCTGCGTTCCATCCACTCGCAGCGCATCTTCTTCCTTGGCGTAACTGACGAGAGGCGGATCGATGAATTTCCCGGCCTTTTCCAGCTTCTCCCCTGCTCGTTCGACCAATTGCGAAACGTGCCGAAAATCCATTTTCCCATCCAAAGCCCGCCGCCATTCCGGAAACTCGGAATTCAAATTGCGCGAAATTGCGTTCAGGGCTGCGACGCCAATGCCCAGCATTTCCTCGATCACTGCAGGGTGAACTGATTCAGCGGGGTTCTTGATCAGCTCGAGACTTAAGGGCGATTCTCCCGAGAGATATCGCTTCATGAAGTTCGTCGGAATGATCACGACGGCGCTAAGGCTGTTCTGGTTGATGACGCGGACTGCATTGCTGCGTGTCATGAACACGGGTTCGAAATGCTCGCTCGCCTCACGGTTCTGCATCGCCCCGCGAAGGAACTCGCTCAACAACGATTGATCCTCATCCACGATCGCGAACCGCACTTTTCCAAGGGCCTGCTCTGACGGCCGGCCGCCAAATGCCAGGCCGATGAGCGCCGTGATCGCAACGGGAATGATCAGGTTGACCAGCCAGGGCAACGGATTGCGCCAGGCGCGACGGAGATCCTTGGCTAGGAGAACGTGGAGCATTTTATTCGCGAAGATCGCGCCCCGTGAGTTGAAGGAAGACATCGTTCAACGTCGGACGCTTGAGCGTTACGTTTTCGGCGCGAACAGGCAGACCCAGCAAATCCTTCAAACATTCCGATGGATCGCGCGCGCCTCGGGCCGCGACGACGAGCTGCCGCTCATTCTTCTGAATTACACGGAACCGTTCTTCGAATCCATTCCAGTGTTCGGGACCTGTGCCGTCTAAATCCGCTTCAAGCACAAAGACCCGATCCCCGCCCAGCCGATCCTGCAACTCAGGCAATGTCCCCTCGGCAAGAAGCCGCCCCTGGTCAATGATCCCGATGCGCTGGCAAAGCGTTTCGGCCTCTTCGAGATAATGCGTCGTGTAGAGCACGGCGGTGCCGTCGTTGCGGAGGCGGCGGATGAACTCGAGAATGCTGAGGCGGGCTTGGGGATCAATGCCAACCGTGGGTTCATCCAGTAACAAAAGTTTCGGACGATGCAACAGGGCACAACCGAGATTGATGCGACGTTTCATCCCGCCCGAATACGTTTTCACGAGATCTTTCGAGCGATCCGCCAATGCCAGCGCCTCCAGGAGTTCACTCGCGCGCGTTTTCGCCTCGGCCCGGCTCAGGCCGGCCATGCGGCCCCAGAACTCAAGATTCTCGCGTCCGTTCATCTCCTCGTAGACGGCAAGCTCCTGCGGCACGACGCCCATGATCCGCTTTGCTGCCTGTGGATTGGCGGAGAAAGGCGAGCCCGCCACAAGAACATCGCCGGAATCGGGTTTGAGGAGACCGGAAATCATGGAGATGGTCGTCGTTTTTCCCGCGCCGTTCGGTCCGAGCAAGCCATAGATCTCACCCGCGCGCACTTCAAAGCTGACGGAATCCACGGCGCGAATGCTGCCGTATGCTTGGGATAACCGCTCCACCTTCAGCGTGTTCATGCCGCGATCCTATTCCGTGTGGCTCCGCACACAAGCGTCAACGCGAAGAGAACCCTGCAGGTTTTATAATCGACGTGACCCGAAGCGCATTGACAAATGAATGCGTTGCGACAATCTTTTTCGCCCTACCGGAATGCCTCGGTAGCTCAATGGTAGAGCAGTTGACTCTTAATCAATTGGTTCACGGTTCAAGTCCGTGCCGGGGCACCACTTAAAAATTTCAACACACCCACCAGCGGTGTCTTTTTCGCACCTACTATACTCCGTGCGAAACGGTGTTTGAATCTATGGACTGAAAGCCTCTTCACTGTCACATGGAATCGGACAATTCGCTCCAGTTCTAATCCGTTGAACGGACCGCGATGACCGTGGTGATGTAACCCCTCGCGTCATGGTCTAATGCGAGGTTAACGATCGTTGAAAATGAGACGACGTAAAGTCTCAGATAAGCAATCGAATCCCCCCGATCGGCAACATCTTGGAGAAGTTTTTCTTTAAATCTCTGTCTTCATCCGTTTGCCAGGCTGGAGCCCAAAACATAAGTGCCAATAGGCTGAGCGTGGCTGCGTGGCGCTGAGTCGGACCTCTTTACCGGACTTGTTCAACCAACGGAGTATTTGCTGGCTCCGCTGCTGCAGCAATACATCCTTTGTTGTTCGCCTTGGTGTGCACGATCGCGGTTTCTTCAAAACGGTTCTATCTCCCAGATAAAAGTCGCTCAGCCATGCCTGCTGGCAATTGCGCTTTCTCCAGCCAGGCTCGCGCCGTCGCGTGGTCTTCTCGTAACCAGCGTTGAGCTGTTGACTCCAGGCGCCGCGCTCGGCTCTGAGGATCTTCCGTAAGGTTCGCCCATTCCACCGCCAATCGGATGTCATAGCCGTCCGCGCTTATCACAAATGCCCCAATCGCGGCATCTCTCGAAGATCCAACTGGTAGTTTCTCAAGCCATTCAGAAGTGGCATTCCAGTCGTGCAGGCCCCATTCACGAGCCACGCGGGACATCGCCGCATCTCGCAAAGGGCCCTCGGGAAATTCTGTAGTCCAACCAGCGGCCGCGGCGGGATCCGAGCGAAGCCATCGCTCAATCACTGCCATTGTCGCTTGGTTCTTGTCTTCCCCTTCCGGCAACGCAGCGACCCACTGCGCAGCAGCCGCGGGCGACGACTCGGCCATGGTGATTGCTTGTGAAACTTGAGGCGCGACATTCGAGGACGGCACGATGAAATCCATCAATTGTGGAGATCGAACTGCAATGGCAGATATGTCCGCCGTCAGCTTCTCGATGCTAGCCTGAAGCGCTGCCGTCTCTACCTTCTCCTGGCGCAGTTGAGCTACCTCAGCCCGCAATCGGAGAACTTCGCCAAGCTCTCGTCGTACTGCTTCCATATCTGCAGGCTGCATATGGTTGTCAGCGGGAACAGCTGCGATCTCGTCAATCCGGTCGCTCGTGAGTTCTGCAATTGCCCTGCGCAATTTGTGCGTTTCTCTCTCCTGCCGAAACGTGGCTCCAGCCACAATCAATGCGGCCAGAAACAAGAGTATGATCTCGTGATTACGATTCATCGTGGCATGAGGCAATCAAGATCACCGACCACTGCTGGAAGCGGGCTCTGGCTGCCGGTCCAAGCTCTAGAAGAACCAACAGTGTCAAAACTGCAGCGCCGGGCAGTGGTTCGGTGCATCTGCTTGAAACTCCCATCTAAGCCGTCGGTGATGCGTGATATCATCGGTGTCGAAAAAGCGGAGAAGTGTTCGAGCACTTCCCCGCAAACAACATTAACCCGGCGCTTCACAGCGCCATTTCATCAATGCGTATGAAGTATTATACCTCCACCACGGAATTCAACTGCGGATTCGAGCCTCTTGGGAAGAGGAGAGAAGGATTTGCCGAAGGCAAAGGCCGCCTGCGGCCGATTGAGCAGGAGCGAAAGGGCCCATAGATCTCCATGCCTGGCAGTGGCGTTTGATCACGCGGATGGAAAACCGGTCGAGGTTCTGGCCCTTTACGGGGCTGGGACTCTGGCCGGGTCGATTGAGTGCGAATAGGTGTTTAGCCGGAATGCCCTTGCGCCTCTGCGCGTGAAGCGGCCCTTCCGAGCTGCCAACTGAAATTAAGAGCCTGTCTGAAAAATAAGTGGTGTGCTGTTTTCGCGGAAAAGGCCATATGAGGTCCGCAGACGAAAAAGAAAACTCTTTCTCGTTCACACTCCTTTTACCTGTTGACGTCTCCGGCTTAATAGGTGTTCGGCATCGGGGTCAACCACTAAATGCGGAGAGTGATAGCTGACTTTGACGAATGATCGAGCGCAATGTGCCAATCTTCAGTTCCTTGTGGTTTGGCACTGGAACAGTGATGGTCGAATTCTCAATCCACCGTTGCATGATCACGTGACTGCCTCGCTGCCGCACTCTCTCCATGGCTCTCCAGTATCCGGCAGACCTCCTCGCCGGAAAATCGCGGAAGCTTAGGCAACGCTGACCTCCAAAGAGGAGACGTACGATTCCGAAGCAAGCCGGTCGCGTACTTCTTCCGCCGAGGCGCACTCAAAGAACAACTCTACGGCCTCTCGAAGATTCGCCTTGGCCTGCTCCACGGAATCGCCCTGACTGGCCACGTCGATCTCTGGACACAGTGCAACAAACCCGTTGTCCTCCCGAATCAGAACTGCCGTGAGCGTTTTTGTCATGATGGAAATGTGCTCTGTATCAAGGGTACGCGCAATTCAGTTTTGCCGACCAAGCTCACGCACAGCCGTCTGATTGAAGCGTGAACTGGAACGATGATGTTTGAGGTTCATACAACGATCAACTGCCCGCGCGGGCGGCTGTTGCTTGCAGCGCCTGGTTTAGGCGCTTCCTGAATCTGCATGGGAGTTCATCGTTTAACTTTCGGTTTTAATGACGAAGGCTCTTAGTTCGGCCATTTTACCGTAGCGGAAGCGCCAGACGTCGCAGTATGATTGATGAACCATCTTTCCGTCTTCGTCCTTCATTGTTATGTCGCCAAGCGCCGTGACAAAATCCCCCTCTGCGATCAAATCAGTGACGGTAAATTTTGGAGGCTCCTTAGAAGCTTCAAGATACCGACGAACGGCATCTTTCCCCTTAAGGGTCTTGTCGCCGACATACTTCCATTCCGTGTCCTCGCTGCAGAACGACAAGAATCCCTCGTTGTCGCCTTGAGCGATGGCCGCGTTTGCCTTCTTTAAGATCGATTTATTATTGTCTGACATAGGAGATTCGCTTTGATGCGTTTTTCGCGCTCCATTCACGCCGGTGGAATTCGAGTCAATCTGCGCTTATGCGCCTAACGCAAAGGTCAGGCACAGCCACTGGCAGCCGCGCTCGCGACTGCAACCACAGTGTTGTGTTCTCTGATGCTCATGCTACTGGCCGGCGCGGTGGATGTTGCCTGCACCGTCTGGTTCGACTTTCTGTATCGGATTCCAAATCGCGTCCTCTACTCGCTTCCCAGACACGGTCTCTATGAGGGAGAACATGAATTCGTCTTCCGTCGCGCCCTGCTTCTTGGCAGCAGCCTTGAGTGCATGGTCGGTGTCTCGGATAACTTGAATGAGGTCAAATTTCCATCTTCCGTCCTCTTTTAGAAACTGAAACCTGTTTGGGCTCCTCTTCCCACCAATCAGGACTTCGGCGGTGGCTCGGCTGTTCGCAACATCAACCTTCCCGAGTGTGGTTCTAATAGCGTCATTCTTCCCAATCCAGTCTCTGTCCACCGCGTACGCAAATACCGACTGGCCATTCAACTGTTTCAACGTATCCGCAGGAATGCGATGCTTCAGTAGAAACACCTGAAAGCGGTTGATGAACGAAAGCGACTCCAACGTCTGCCGGTCGGCAGATAACGCCCAATCCACGTAGTGTTGGTATTCGTCAACCGTCCCCTTCGTTACCAGACCGACGGCGACTTGGCCTTTTTGTTCGAGAATGGCTGACTTGTATTCTTGAAATGACTTAACAACCGCATCGGACTCCCCGGGCGTGCATCCGGTTATGGCAACAATGCAAATGAGCGCAGCGGTAAGCGTTCTCATGATTGTCAAACGATCAGGGTGAGCGACCGCCGCTGGAAGCGTGCTCACGCAAGCACGACTCGTGTTGGAATTTCCAGTGCAGGTCGGAAACTGAAACGCGGGGCGGCGGTTCTGCTCCACCCTCTGGTTAGCGGCTCCCTGCATGTGCCCTCCGTCGCTTCTTGTGCCGAGCTATGGCGAATGGAAAATATAGAGCCAATGCGACCACTGAGCCCATGCCAAAAGACAGAGCGACCGAATAACCCTTCTGGCTCGTGCTGGTAGCTGACCCAACGCCAGCTAGAAAAACCCATAAGGCGAAATGCGCCGCCATGAGGGCTATAGCCAGTAGGCCTCCAGCGATTACGACTGCCAGCCAGCGCGCGAACAACAACGAGATCATGAGGACAAGGAGAGCCGCGATTTCCAAACCCCAAAACACCGCAAAATTGGCAAGAGTCTCCATGTTTATACCGCTAACGTTCCAGATCAGTGACCCGGCGCCACTGATCCTCGATTGCAAACCGAAGCACTATCGCCGGGTTCACTGCATCTGGTTTGTTCGGCTCTCTCATTGTCAATGTCTGCGGATGAAAACTCTCATCCGCTCCTGGGATGAAGGCCTCTTCTCAATGAAAAGATGAGCGTTTGGATACGAAGTGGCCTGCATCTTCCAGGCAGTAAAGTCGTCGGAAGATGGCGAGAACCAATCAGGCACCTGTCTAGGCCTCACATCCGCAAACGGAATCTCGACGAATCCTTTTTTCACTTGATCCAGCCAGGCGCTTGAAGCCACCAGTTCAAATTCCCAGTCCCCGTTATACTGCGAATGAAGCGGGAAAATCCCCAATACGCTGCGATGCTCCCTCTCGACATCACTGTGAATGATGATCGGTTCAGGTGCGCTGACGTCACCGAACACGTAACCGTAGTTCGCCTTGGAATCGAGGGAGTGAACTGTCGGAGACGCACACCCGCCAACGAGAACCAGCGAGCTGAAAACGAAAATACACAAGCGCATTGTCTCTATGCCGAACGATGAAGATCACCGACCGCAGCTGGCGACGTGCGGTCGCTGCGACTCCAGGATCCGAGAAATCCTGAGCGTCGAAACTGAAACGCTCGGCGGCGGTTCGTGTGCATCGGCTTGTTATGGGTTTCCGGCTCGCTCAAATCGCTCTCGATAGTCGGCAAACAACGTGCCTTCGCAAAGCCAAAAACCTCGGGAATCGTAATGGAGAGTCGTCGTCTTGTTCGTCTGGGCAAAATTGCTGTGAAGGTCCAACTGCATCACGTCCGATCTGACACGCAAGCCAGCGACCTGCTGCGTCACGCTGTGGCCGCTCGCTATGTCAATGACCACAATCCTGTCGGCCTCTATACGAAGGAGGGTAGGAATCGCCATCCTTACGAGCCGCGCCTTGACCTCTAAAGGCCAGTGGGACTGCGCATCCCAGTACGCGATGGTGGCGGTCTTATCGAACGAAAACTCCCCGCGATAAGCAGATGGGATTCCCTTTGGCGCTGTGCGACAACCGGCGCCCATGACGAGTGCCGAAAGTAACGCCAAATGCAAAATGCAATTACCCATAACGCATAGCTCACCCACAGCCGCCGGAAGAAGGCGTCCGCAGCGAATCGGGCCACTGAACTTCCGGTGATGTTGGCAACTGCGAGGGCGGGCGGCTGTTGGGTGCAACGCCTGGTTCAGCAATTTCTTTGGCCGGCGGGGATGGCGGAGCACGCAGAACGCCCAACTCGGCCAGCGCATACTCTACCGCCTCTGGAACCATGATGGGCCACGCGAAAAGGCCGTGAACAAGGGGTGATAGACTGACTCCCGGCTTCTGCTCCCCGGCAGCAGTGCGCAGCCGCTGAAGAATCTCCCAGCAGATGTAGATCGCGCCGCCGACAACTCCAAACACTGCCCACGTCACGAGTGCCGACCTCCAGCCGGCAACTAACAAGAAGACGAAGGCCAAGACATAGGATGCCAGAATTCCCAAATTGCGGAATCCGCGGATGCCGGGTTTGTTCATAAGCGAGAAGAGCGTAGTCCAACCTACGGCGATCAGAAGCGCGACCGCGAAGGGGGCGTGGATGTATTGGCTCATGGCGTCGTGTTTGCTGAACGATTGAACTCAGCGAAGTGGCGGTAAGCGCCGCTCCGGCTTCTCGACAACCGCGAAGAAACCAGACGCATGAAACTGCATGCGCCCGCCACTTTCGCTGCAGTGATCTTGTTAGCCCATGTTTCCATGCTCGTAATGATAATGCTCCTGACTCGCGGAACTAAAGCGCTGAATAAACTCAGACGCACGCTGGTCATCTTGCCGAGGCGAAAAATATCCGGCAGTGACCGCCCAGTCGTATACGCCGACATCGACCGGATACGCTGTCAATGTTCCGGTCAAGCCGTGCTGACGAATCCACCGCTCAGCCGTCTCGCGCCCCCTGAACACACCTGCGGGAAACTGTGCTCTCGTACCAGTGAATACCCATACTGTTTCCATGACATTCGCTGCGGGCTAACGTCCCGAATCAGAGACCCGGCGGCAAGAGGCTTCGATTGTTAACGGCGACGTCATCGCCGGGTTCTCTGCATCCGGTTTGTTCGGCGTGTTCACTGTGGAAACGACCGCACCAACTCGTGTGTCCCAAGATGCGTGCGCAGTGTGCAGTTGGTCCCCGTAGACTCGTATGTGAATCGAGTCAAAAGGGACGCGTCGCCGCCATCAGGGAACACCAGTGGCAGCTCACTGAGAGACCTCGGAAAAGAACCGGTGCTTGCGCGCTTGCCCAACTGGTCGCAAATCTCGGCTGTGATCGCCGCGTGTGCAGAATGATCAGCGGCTGCCCGAACCTCACGACGTGCATACAGCGCCACGGCCAAAACAAAGATGACGAAGCCCACCGCTATCGTGGAACCGATTGCCTTAGTCATGCTCACGCCGAACATCCTGGATCAGTGACCCCGCGCCAACGGTATCCGGAATGCAACAGAGATGCGAGCGCGGGATTCACTGCATCCAGTTTGTTATACAAGTTCACGTCTGAATCTTCCAACCGAACTGCTTTGCCATCCGACGAACATATTGCTTCTGGCGTCTCAAGTCTCCTTTTGGATCTGGACGCTGCCGCTTGCGAGGTTTATCGACTCGATCAGTCTCAACAACCTTGATTGCTACTACTTCTCCGCGTTTGAGATTTCGCTCCACCCACCAAAGATGCTCGCCAGACCCGGCGAGACCGCCGACGTCCACCTTGATATATTCGGAAACTGGTGAGCCGCCCTTTTGATACGGCTGAGCTCCGCGCCAAACCAAGCAACTGCTCAATACACCGAGGTCTCCCACTCCAGCAGTGCAGACCTTTTTTCCGTTCAAATAAAGCTCGAAGGCGATCATCTTATATAACGAAAAGGATCAGAGACCCCGCGCCAGTCACGACCGATTGCCAACCGCGACGCTCTCGTGGGATTCTCTGCATCCGGCTGGTTCGGCGTGGTCATTGAAGAATTCATTTGATCACGCGCCGTCCGAAACCCGGATCCTCGGATTCGCAGCGGGATTCGGTGGCAAATTTATCCGCACAACCTCTTTTCGTTTTCTCGGACCATCCGAATCACCGGCACCTTTGGCTACACCTGAACCACGCGGCGGGCGTGGAGGGGGACGGCTGCCTTGCGGTTTTGGCGTTGGCTCCTTCATAGACCACTTTACGCCGAACGATAGAACTCAGCGAAGTGGCGGTAAACGCCGCTCCGCCTACTCGGAAACTGTGAAAGAACCAAGCGCATGAAACGGCATGCGCCCGGCACTTTCGCTGCAGTGATCTTGAAACTCCCATCTAAGCCGTCGGTGATGTGTGATATCATCGGTGGTGAAAAAGCGGAGAAGTGTTCGAGCACTTCCCCGCAAACAACATTAACCCGGCGCTTCACAGCGCCAATTCATCAATGCGTATGAAGTATTATACCTCCACCACGGAATTCAACTGCGGAATCGATCTCCATGCCCGTCAGATGTACGTCTGTGTCATGGATCGCTCAGGCAAAATCCTGGTCCATACCAACGTCAAAAACAATGACTTCGGCTTCTTCCTCAAGCTGGTCGCCCCTTATCGCAAAGACCTGACCGTCTGCTGTGAATGCATGTTCGGCTGGTACTGGCTTGCCGATGCCTGTCTGGACGCCGGTCTGACGTTCGTCCTGGCACATGCCCTCTACCTCAAAGCCATCCACGGCGGCAAGAATAAGAACGATCGCGTCGATTCCGAAAAGATCACGCACCTGCTGCGCTCCAATCTCATCCCGCCAGCCTACGTTTATCCCGCTGCGTTGCGACCCCTGCGCGCGTTGCTCCGCCAGCGTCTGTTCTTC